>NZ_JALKFW010000143.1:21756-21912 GCF_023243055.1 Frankia sp. AgPm24
GGGTCCCAACGCCAACATCACCCTGGGAGCCCTGGGAGCCCTGGGAGCCCTGCGGGCCTTGCGTCCCAACGCCAACAGCGCCCTGGGAGCCCTGCGGGCCTTGCGTCCCAACGCCAACAGCGCCCTGGGAGCCCTGCGGGCCTTGCGTCCCAACGC
>NZ_JALKFW010000143.1:22012-24805 GCF_023243055.1 Frankia sp. AgPm24
CAACAGCGCCCTGGGAGCCCTGCGGGCCCTGGGAGCCCTGCGTACCGGCGGCGCCCTGAGCACCAAGACCACCCTGGGAGCCCTGCGGGCCTTGCGTCCCAACGCCAACAGCGCCCTGCGAGCCCTGCGGACCCCGTGTACCCGGGGTACCAGGAATGCCCTGTGGTCCCTGTGGTCCCTGTGGTCCCGTTTTGTCAAAGATGTCGATATTCTGCGGAATTCGAGTTCCGGGGTTTATCGCCCCGCCGGGGCCGGGAACTTCGAAAGTGTTTTGTACGACCTCTCTGGCGGCCGGGCTGGCGGCGATGGCGGGGAGACCCTGAGTGCCTCCAAGCAGGCCCAGAAGGCCGCTTGTCGCCGTCGCCAGAAAGACAGCCCTGGCGACATTCTTGTTCAAAGACTGATGATTCACGGCAGCTGTCTCCGTTTACGTGCGCGGGAAGTTTGGTTTGTCAGTGAAAAATTTGCCCTGTATGGCGCCTGGCCCCATGCCGCCCCTGGCGCACGACCACCGCCTGGTGGCCAAACCGGCGAGCGCCAGCACAGCCTCCGGCTCGGAACCCGTAGCACCGCAGGCGTATCCGGGCGATGGCCCACCAACGGCAGGATCGGCAGAGCAACGTTCGGACGCGGTGCGGTCAGCTCGATCTCTGCCATGCGAACAGTTGAGGAGCGCGACCGCGGGACCAGAGCACTGCGACTGGTAAGGGACCTGCGAGAGTCGGTGAAATATGTCTGCCGGTCCTGGATTCAAGCAGAAGTCCGTCCGACAGGGCAACGACCGGAGGGATGATGGAAAATGGTCGATTTACCCCTCGGGCAGACTTCTTTTCTATTACCTTGCGATGGGGTAGTGGATTGGAACACTGACATCCATCCCGCCCGTGGCGTACGCGGTCACGCCTCTCCCTCCTAGCATCTCGGCGACATCGGACGTGTTTTGTCGATTGCATCGAACGGTTACACAGTGCGGTATGCGACTGGTGCGCCTTTCACTATCAGAACGGACTTTCTCGATGGCTCGACGGCCGGTCCGATGGCCTCCATGGATACCAGCCCGAAGGAACAGCGCACGCGCAACGCGCCGACGAGCGATTAGCTTGGCGAAGCAGTCGAGAGACCAGGCGCCACATAACTGTGAATCCACAACCGAGTGGAGAAAGGCGACAGAGATGCGCGGCCAGCGCCAAGTTCCGCGGAGACTTCCAAACATCGTCCGGCCTGGCCGCCGGCACGCGGATTTCACGGGCCATAAACGAGCTGATAACCAACCTGTCCCAGGTTTTTTCAGGGTGCAGAACTGGCTGCGGTCCGGGAGTTTTGCCGGCGAGATAGGTGGGGGTCGCAGCGACCAAAGCGTCCGGAGCGGTGTCGAACGCATCGATGTCGAGTGGGGAGAACGCCCGGCGGAACATGGGTTCGTCGGGAATCTGCACGGTCTCCTGTGGCGCTCCGGGCAGGATCGGGCTGACACCGGAACCTTCATGATCACTTTCAGGGAGTTCGTCGCCCTGATCCGTGGTGAGCCGGGTCTGCCGCTGACGGAGCTCGGCCTCGATCAGCTATCTGGCTGGGACCCGGCGCTGCCTCCGAGGCCACTGCGCGAATTCCGATCAACCGGTCGTGGCGCTTCTGCACAGGGAGAGACATGACGATCATCCTGTCCGTAACGTCGATGCCCACGTACTACTCGCCAGATCAGGATTCGTACCGCTCCGCAGCGACCTGCCCAGGTATCCATCGGACGGTGGGGTCCTTGTTCGTCGAGCGCCGGGACAGCGAGTTCCGGGATCTGTGCGTCCTCGTCGGTCCCCTGGAGCAGTCTTCGATCGACCAGGCCGGTGAGTCGGCAGCTATCCGTCGCCGGGGGGCCGGTGTCGTGGCCGCCGCACCCGCAGCCCCCCGACTGGTGACCCGGCCGGGCTGCGGCCGTTGAGGCCAGCGTCGGAAGCGGGATGGCGGTCGACGCCGGTGTGGGGGGCCAGCGGCCAGACCGGGGGTACGTGCGCGTCCATCGCCTTGCGCAGCCAGGGAGGCGCGCCGCCGGCGAGCACGCGGACGAACCTGTCGAGAAGTCCCTCGATGGGGGTACCCGACTCGATCCGCATCGGATGAATGCCGGCCTTGATGACCCTCGCGGCCGCCGTACCGCAGATGCCGCACATGTTCAGAATCGCGCAGTCGCGGACCGCCGCCACCCGCGAGTCAATCTTGTCGAGCTCCTCCAACCGCTGGATTGTGAACTCCCGGACCTCGAACAGCAGGGCGTCCCGCAGATCGCCGATGACGATCTCGTCCCACGGCGCGTCCGCCAGCACGGGGGCCGGCGTCGGCGACACTGCCGCGACGAGCGACGGGCCGACGAGGACGGCGACGGTCGGCCTTTCCGTCGCCCCGTACGTCGCCCCTTCCGTGGGCTCGTCGGCCGACCAGTCGTCGGACATTCCGTCCCGGAAGTCCGGTGTGGATACTCTGACAATCAGCGGTGGCGCCGCATGCTCCGTCCCCGGTATGTCCGTGGCGGCGTACCGGTCCCGGCGATACTGCAGCAACTGCCCGGTGATGTCCTCACCGCCGACCTCGGTGATCCCGGTGGACTGCAGCGGGACAGGCTCGTTGTAGTGCCGGACCAGCAGTTCGTGGGCGAGCGAGGAGCAGCCCTTCGAGCCATGCAGGATCGGTATCGCGTTGGCCAGGCTGAGAAATACCAGCGCCGCCCCTACCCGTCAAGATGAGGTGAGTCAGGCGATGGCTATCATCTTATGACCTGGGCGGGTTGGGAGAGGAAGATCG
>NZ_JALKFW010000144.1:0-24551 GCF_023243055.1 Frankia sp. AgPm24
GGGCGCCCCGCCCGCGGGCGGGGGGGGGGGGGGCGCCCGGGGCCCCCCCCCCGGGGGGGGGGCGGGGGCGGCCGGCGCCGATGCCGGCGCCGGCGAGCACGGTGCCGGTGAACAGGGCGGTGGTGGACCCGGCGGCGACGGCGAGCAGGGTCAGGGCCACGCCGACGATGAGCCCGACGAGGCCGGTGAGCATCATCGTGGCGGCCGGGGCGGTGCGGGCGAGGACGACGGTGAGGGCCGCGGTGCCGGCCAGGGCGAGCACGGCGAGGCCGCCGAGCAGGATCGCGTGGCGGCCGGTGGCCTCGCCCGCACCCGCGACGCGGCGGGCCAGGGCCGGGCCGAGGGAGAAGGAGAAGCCGGTCAGGGCCCAGGTGGCCACCAGGCAGGGCCCGGCGGCGGGCAGGACGCGGCGTACCGGGGCGGGCAGGCTCAGGTGCGGTCGCAGGCTGGCCAGCGCCCCGGGGACCCGGGGCGACGTTTCGGTCATGACCAGGACGCCGACGGCCTGGGCTGCGACGACGGCGAGCAGGAGCAGGTAGACGAGCCGGGTGGGCGCGGGCAGCAGCGCGACGCACAGGGCCGAGCCGGCGGCGCCGAGCGCGGTCCCGGCGAAGGAACCGGCGGCGTTGAACAGGGCGCCGCGGGTGGGGTGCAGATCCAGCAGGGCGGCGCCGAGGGCGCCCATGGCCGTGCCGGTGGCCAGGCCCTGCCCGGCGCGGGCGGCCACGAGTGCCGCGACGCCGTCGGCGCGCACGAACACGGCCAGGGCGAGGATCTGCACGGCGCAGGCGGCGAGCAGCACGGGGCGGCGCCCGAGATGGTCGGACAGGCCGCCGGCGACGAGCAGGCAACCCAGGACGGCCAGGGCGTAGACGCCGAACACGACGGTCAGGGTGATCGGGGAGAACCCCCAGTGCGCCTGGTAGACGGCGTACAGGGGGGTGGGGACGACGGAGGAGGCGAGGAAGGAGGTGAGCATCGAGGCGGCCAGGGCGAAACTGGCCCCCGCCCCGAGCCGGCCGGCGAGCCTGCCGCCCGCCGGCCTCGAGGGCCCCGCCGACGTCGAGGGCCCCGGGGGCAGGCCGGTGCGGGAACCCGCGGGGGGCTGGGTGCCCGCCGGCACGTGCCCGGTGGCGTGGGTGTCGGGTGCGAGGGTGGGCAGTGCGGGGGGCACGGGCATCGGGGTCCCTTCCACCGGACGGCGGGCACCTGGCGGGTGACGGGCCACCATCCGGCCCGTCACAGCCAACCCGTTAAAGCCACAAGTTTGCGTTAGTGGGGACGGTAGTCCACCCCACCCGTGAACGCAAAGATTTCGCGTGGGGCGGGGGGTTGTGCACTACGCTCGAGACGTGAGTCCCGAGGGTCCGCGTCCGGGTGGGCGTAGCGCGCGGGTGCAGGCCGCGGTGCACCAGGCGGTGCGGGGGTTGCAGGCCGAGCGTCCCCGCGGGGAGATCACCGTGCCGCGGGTGGCGGCGCGGGCGGGGGTGACACCGTCGACGGTGTACCGGCGCTGGGGGGATCTCACCGAGCTGCTGGCCGATGTCGCCGCCGAACGGCTGCGCCCGGATCGTCCCCCCGTCGACGCCGGGGGGTTGCGCGCGGATCTGCTGGCCTATGTCGGGGGGTATCTCGAGGAGGTGTCGTCGCCGACGGGCCGGGCGGTGCTGCGTGACGTGGTGGCCGCCTCGTCGGCGCCGGAGCTGCCGGCGGGCCGCTGTGACGCGTATGTCCGCGCGCAGCTGGGGATCATCGTCGAGCGGGCGCGGGGTCGGGGTGAGCGGGTGCCGCCGGTGGCGCGGATCGTCGAGACAGTGATGGCGCCGATCACCTACAGCGTGCTGTTCGCGTCCGCGCCGCTGGCCGCCGCCGACGTGCGGCGTCTGGTCGACACCGCCCTGGCCTCCACGGTGACCGCCGCCGGGTGACCGTGGCGGGCATCCCCCTGACGGCCCCGATGATGTGATTCCGACCACATGAAGATCGACATGTGGATAAGGGTGTCGATGGGGCGGTGGGTAACGTGGCGTGCGCCTGTGGACGTCCTGTGGAGAAGGTCTGATCCTGCGTGGCGCCGGGAAGTCAAGGGGTGGCGGTGTGTATGCGCTGCGGTATCACTGGTGCATGGCCTCGCTGCACCTGTCCCCCCGTCACCGTCACCGTCAGCGTTCCACGCCGTCCCCCGTCGCCGCTTCCGTCGCCTCCGCTGTCTCCGGCGCCGGTGTCCCTGTGATCGCCGCCGGTGCGGGCGCGCCCCGTCCGGTGTCGTCACCTCGGGCGGGTGCGGGCGCGGGCGCGCCCGGTGCGGGTTCGTCCGGTGCGGGTTCGTCCGGCGGTGTGTCGCCGCGCAGGGGGGTGGTCCGCGGCGCGGGGACGGCGCTGCCGCCGAGTGTGGCGCGGGTGGCGGCGCGGACCCGGTTGTCCGTGGAGCTGCTCGCGGCGCTGCTGGAGGTCGAGTCGCGTACCCACGCCACACTCGAGGACATCGAACGCGCCGACGCGCTCGCCGAACGTCTGCTGGTACGTCGCGGCGACCGGCTGCGTGCCTCCGCCGGTCTCACCCCCGCCGCGTGAGCATCGCACCCCGCGCCGAACGGGGGTCGGTGGACGGGCTGCGTCTACCGCATCTGCCGTGCCCGGCCCGGCTGGGCAGCCTGTCGTGGACGTCGGGTGGGGCCCCGTCAGCGGCCGTGACCATGAGATGCCGAGGGTTGGTCGGGGATGGGGACCTCGCCACGCCGAACAACCCTCGGCATGGCGCCTCACAACCCTCGGCGTGAGGCCCCGACCCGACACCTGCGCATCTTGGCCGCCCCCACGGGGTCTGCCCGGGTGTTCCTGCGCGGACGCGGATGCCGCTGGGGTGGACGGCAGGCGGCGGCAGGCGGCGGCAGGCGGCGGGGACGCGGCGTAGGGTGCCGGCCATGGTGGCGATGGAGGCGGGGCGGTGGCGGGCGTTCGTGTCGGCGGGGACGCGCACGGGCAAGCTCGCGACGGTGCGGGCGGACGGGCGTCCGCATGTGGCGCCGATCTGGTTCCTGCTCGACGGCGAGGACGTGGTGTTCAACACCGGGGCGTCCTCGGTGAAGGGCCGGTCGTTGGCACGCACGGGGGTGGCGTCGCTGTGTGTGGATGACGAGGCGCCGCCGTTCGCGTTCGTGACCGTGACGGGGACGGTGCGCCTGAGCGAGGATCTGGACGAGGTGCGGGTGTGGGCGACGCGGATCGCCGCCCGGTACATGGGTGCGGCGGCGGCGCCGGCCTACGGGGCGCGTAACGGGGTGCCCGGGGAGCTGCTGGTGCGGCTCACGCCCACCTCGATCGTCGCCGAGCAGGGCGTCGCCGACTGACCTGCGGCCGACCAGCCCAGGCCCGGTCGGCCAGGACCCGACCAGCCCGAACCCGACCAGCCAGGACCTGGTCGGTCCGGAGCGGCGGGGTGGTCAGCCCAGGCCGGTGGGGCGGGGGGTGCCGGTCAGGGGTGGGGCGGAGATGAGCAGCAGGATCTCGTGGACGCGGCCGGCGAGCACCCGGGAGGGGCGCAGGTCGAGGATGGCGACCATCTCGTCGAGGGCGGCGCCGGTGGCGGCGGGGTCGTCGTGGACGAGGGTGGCGGCCAGGGAACCGAGCGCCCAGCCGCGTTCGAGGGTGTCGGGGGTGGTCAGGGCCACGGCGCGGCGGGCGGCGGAGCGGGCGCCGGGCACGCGCAGGCGCCACATCGCGTCGGCGACGACGCAGGCCTCGCGGGCCTCGTCGAACGGGGGCCAGCCGGGGGTGCGCAGCGCGGGGACGCTGGGGCGGTCGCGCAGCGCGAACAGGGCGGCTTCCAGGGCGGGTTCGTCGCCGGTGGCGGCGGCGATCTGGACCTGTTGGGCGGCGGCCCAGCCGTGCAGGGCGGGATGGCGCACGGCGGCGGCGCGGGCGGCGGCGGCGCGGGCGGCGTCCAGGCGGCCGTCGGCGAAGGCGACGAAGGCGTCGAGGCTGTGGGCGGTGCCGGCGAGCAGGCGGTCGTCGAGATGGTCGGCGTACTGGGCGGCCAGCGTGGCGAAACGGCGGGCGCTGGTGTCGTCGCCGGTGTCGGCGGCCAGGTAGCCCAGGCAGAAGGACAGGTAGCCGGCGGCGCGGGTGAGTTCGCAGTGCACGGCGGGGGAAAGCCGCCGGCCCAGGGCCGCGGTGACGCGGCGCCAGTCACCGATGACGGGGCCGAGCAGGTCGGTGTGGGAGACACTGAGCAGGGTGGTGGCGTAGCGGTAGAGCCGTTCGTCGATCTCGCTCAGTGCCAGCGGGTCGGGGTCGGCGTAGGCGATCTCCCGGGAGATCATGGCGGCGGCGCGGGCGGCGGCGGCGAGGCCGTACCGGTCGGGCAGGCCGAAGCCGCCGCCGGGTGTGGTGGGCGTGGGCGGACAGTCGCCGTCGTCGGTGTCGCCGTCGTCGGTGGCCGCGGCCGCCGTCCCTACGCCCTCGGCGCCCATGCCCCTGTTCCTGCCCGCGGTGCCACCACTGGCAGCACTGCCACCACTGGCGCCACTGCCACTGCCGCTGCCGCTGCCGCGACCGGTGCCGCTGCTGGCACCGGCACCGGTGCCTGGCCGTTCGGCGGAGTCCATGCCCAGCCTCCCCTCGCGTTCCGGGTGGTGGAGTGCGATACGCGCCGCGGCGGGTGTCGACAACGTGACGCTCGGCACGGTATCGCGTGCGTGGGGGGGTCTGTACAGGGCTTTGGTGAAAGCCGACTCGTCCCCACGGTATCCATCCGGGACATTGTTCCTCTTGCGGACAGCAGGGGTGGGGGCTATGTCGCAAAGGGGACCCGTTCGGGGGTTGTCGTAGCCCTGACTCTGTCGTCTCCGACCTTCCGAAACCCGGCCCGTCCGCACGCCACACCCCCCGGCCGGGCACTCACCGCACCACCTGTGGCACCTATGGTGACCGGTTCCGGCGCGCCCCGGTGCGCCGCGGCTTCGCTCCGTCCACCACGGTGTCAGATTTGGGAATAATGTCCGATATTTGGGCAGGCGGGGGTGGCGGGCCCTGTCGTCCGCGGGCGTCGTGTCCATTCCCGGGCGTCGACGGAACCCATTGGCACTGTTTCCGGCATTGGTGCCAATGTCGGGTGCGCCATTGTCGCAATGCGGCGCGGGTCAGCCGTGGATTCAGAGTCGGGTGAGGATGCGGGGTCCGTCCGCGGTGATGGCGACGGTGTGCTCGACATGGGCGGCGCGACTGCCGTCGCGGGTGCGCAGCGACCAGCCGTCGGGATCGGTGTGGAAGGTGCCCCGCCCGCCGGCGAGCAGCATCGGTTCGAGGGCGAGGACCAGGCCCTCACGCAGCCGCAGGCCACGGCCGGGACGGCCCTCGTTGGGCACCGGCGGGTCCTCGTGCATGTGCCGGCCGATGCCGTGCCCGCCGAAGCCCTCGAGGATGCCGTAGCCGCCGGCGCGGGCGACGGTGGCGATGGCGGCGCCGATGTCGCCCATGCGCCCCCCGGGCACGGCGGCGGCGATCCCGGCGTGCAGGGCCGCGGTGGTGGTGTCGATGAGGACGGTGTCCTCGGGACGGGCCGCGCCGACGGTGAAGCTGATCGCCGCGTCGCCGGTCCAGCCGTCCAGGGTGGCGCCGCAGTCGACGCTGACCAGGTCCCCGGCGCGCAGCGGGGTGTCGCCGGGGATGCCGTGCACGATCACGTCGTTGACCGACACGCAGATGACCGCCGGGAACGGGCTGGGCGCGAACGGTGGCTGGTAGTGCAGGAACGGGGAGAGGGCTCCCGCCTCGCGGATCACCGCGTGGGCGGCGGCGTCCAGGTCGCGGGGGGTGACCCCGACCGCCGCGGCCGCCCGGGCGGCGGCCAGCGCCCGGGCCACCACCGCCCCGGCCGCCGCCATCGCCTCGATCGCCTGCGGTGTCTTCATCTCCACCATCGCGCCCCGCCCACCCATCCCGCGTCCCGCGTCCTGTGCCCCGATGCCCGTCCAACCGGCCATGCGGCGATAACTATACCGGTATTACTATCGGGGTATGGTGCGGACGGCGTTGACCACAGCGGAGCGGGCCCGTGGCGAGCGGCTCGGCGCGTTGCTGCGCCGGGCGCGCGGTGAGCGCAGCATCGTGGCGGTGGCGGCCGGCGCCGGGGTGTCCGCCGAGACCCTGCGCAAGATCGAGACCGGGCGGATTCCGACCCCGGCGTTCTTCACCGTGGTCGCCCTGGCCACCACCCTCGGGGTGTCCCTGGACGTCCTGGTCGACGCGTGTGCCGTCGCGGCCGCCGAGGCGGAGTCGGCGTCGCGGCGGGACGCGCGGGTCCCCGGGGCGAGGGTCGGCGCGGCCTGAGCGCGGACCTCACCCGGAGACGATCAGTGGCCTGTCCGCGCCTCGGGACCGGCCATGCGGTGGCCGGGGGTGGTGATCAGATGTGCTGTGGGAGGGAAGCGGCGGGGGCGTCGGGTAGCGCGTCGGCGAGTCTGGCGAGGGTGTCGACGGCGGCGTTCAGTGTGGGGGCCGGCACGCGGATCAGGACGCTGTCGGCGCCGGCGTCGAGGTGTTCGGTGAGCCGTCGGGCGAGGGCGGCCGGGTCGCCGTGGGCGAAACGGTCGTCGATGAGCCGGTCGCTGCCGCCGTGGGCGAAGTCGTCGTCGCCGTAGCCGAGACGTCGCAGGTTCCTGGCGTACGGCGAGGTGGGGCTGCCGGCGGCCAGGTGGCGCCGTGCCAGGGCACGGGCGGCGGTCGGGTCGGGTTCGTCGAGGATGACCTGTTCGGGCACGAGGAGCTTGTCCGGGCCGAGGATCTCGCGGGCGAGCGCGGTGTGGGCGACCGGTACGGAGAACGGGTGGGCGCCGTCGGCGTGGTCGCGGGCCAGGGCGAGCATCCGCGGGCCCAGGGCGGCGAGCAGGCGGGGAAACGGCGCGGCCAGCCCCCCGGCGGCGGCGTCGGTGTCGGCGGCCGCGGTCATGGCGTCGAGGTAGCGGCGCATCACCGCCACCGGCGACGCGTCCGAGGTGGCGCGGGCCGCCGGGACCGGCGGATCCCGCGGGTCGCCGGTGTCGGCTGTGATCCCCACGCCCAGGCCCAGCAGGAGCCGGCCGGGGAACGCCTCGGCGAGGGTGGCGGCGCCGGCCTGCATGGCAGCCGGGGTCCGGTTGCCCACCCGCGCGATCCCGGAGCCGACGAGCAGACGATCGGTGGCCGCCAGCAGCAGGGCGAGGTGGGCGAAGATCTCCTTGGGGCCGTGGGCGCCCTCGCCGACCCAGACCGAGCCGAAACCGAGCGCTTCGATGCGGGCGACCTGCTCCCGCTCGAGCGCCGCGGGGGTGGCTCCCAGCACCGGGGCGGGCGCCAGCCACACGCCGAAGCGTCCCAGCCGTGCCCGGAACCCGTCTGTTGTCGTGGTCACCCGAACCTCCTACGGCGGCGCCGGAACGCCGACCAAAAAACGGAACAGCTTTCCGATTTGATCGGCTACCCTACGGAAACATGTTCCGTTTTGCAATGCCGAGGGGATGACCATGAGCGCGCCGCAGCGGGCCACCCCGGAGGCCGCACCGGCGCGGGCTGATGTGCGACGCAACCGTCGCCGGCTGCTCGACGCGGCGCGCGCCGCGTTCACCGAGGGGGGCGTGGACGCGCCCCCCGCGGAGATCGCCCGTCGGGCCGGTGTCGGCGTCGGCACCCTGTACCGCCACTTCCCCGACCGGGCCAGCCTGGTCGACGCCGTGCTCGGTGACCGTTATGACACGCTGCGCGACGAGGCCGACCGTCTCCTCGACGCCTGCGCCGCCTCGGGGGCCTTCGCGGCGCTGACCACCTGGCTGGATCTGTTCGCCTGCCACCTGGCGCTGTTCCAGGGGATGGCGGACTCGCTGCGTCCCACCCTGCTCGAGCCTGCGGTGGACGCCGCCCGGGGATGCGACGCGATGCTCGCCGCCTGGGACCGCCTGTTCACCCGGGCCCAGCAGACCGGCGCGATCCGCCGCGACGCCCGTCCCCGGGACATCCTGCGCGCGGTCAACGCCCTGCGCTGGGCCACCCAGGGCACCCCCACCGCCACGGACGAGGCCGACCGTCTGCGCGCGCTGCTGCTCGACGGCCTTCGCTACCAGCACACCGACGGCATCCGGGCAGGTCGGTGATGTCGGCCGGTGCCGCTCGGTCGGTGGGCTGACCGTGGCGATGTCACGCACCGCGTCACCCTCGGGCGCATCCGTCCTGGATGTCGGCTACGCACATCCGGTGCTCGGGTGTCGGGCGATGGCGAGGGTGGCGCGGGGGCTGGTCTGTTTGCGCAGGACGAGACGTCCCGGGGATGGTGCGACGGTGTCGGGCCGGGTGGAGGTGGTGGGCAGGGCGAGTTGGCAGGCGGCTTCGGCCACGCTCGGGGTGCCCAGGGCCGCGGCGGCCGCGGCGCTGGGGTGGGGGACGTCCACGGTGGCCAGCAGTGCGGCGGGGTGGGCGATCAGCGGCCAGCCGTGATGGGCGGCCGCGCCGCGCAGGCCGGGTTCGCGGGCGCGGACGTCGACGGTGGCCAGGGCCCGCACGGACGCGGGGGACGCGCCCAGGGCGCGCAGGCCGTGGTCGATGAGGGCGAGGACCTCCCGCGTCTGCACCCCGGGCCGGGCGCCGATGCCCACCACGAGATCGCGTGCGCTGTGGTGGGGCGGCGGGTTCCCGGGTGGGGTCCTGGTCCGCGGGCCGCGCGGGGTGGGGCCGCCGGTGTGCTCAGGCAGCTCAGGCGGCGTCGATGGCATCGGCGGGATGTCCGGTGTCGGCGGGATGGGCGGGGCGGGTCGCGTGGGCGGCCTCGAGCAGGCGGCGGGCGATGTCGGGCTGGCCGGCCCAGTGTAGGTGCAGGTAGGAGGCGTGGACCTGGCCGCGCACGAAGCCCTCGGCACGCCACCGGGTCGCCGTCTCGCCGCCACCGCCCCGGGCCGCGCCGCCACCGCGGGGTGCGGTGGTGTCCCGGGCGGGTGGGAGAGGGTCGTCGGCGATGGGAAGCCACCAGGCGGCCCCGGTCGCCGCGCCGGGGGCGGGCAGGACGGTGCGGTGGAACTCGTGGGCGCCCAGCGGGGTGCCGGCGGAGGTCAGGGGGCTGGCGGTGGCGGCGATGGCGTGGCGGTAGCCGAGGGTGAGGCGGGGGCCCATGACGGCGGCGACGTCGAGCACCCCGCACATGGGGACGCCGTCCAGGGTGGTGGCGAGGTAGAGCAGGCCGGCGCATTCGGCGCTGATGGGACGTCCGGCGGCGGCGAACGCGGCGATCGCGGCGCGCAGCGGGAGGTTCGCGGCGAGGTCGGCGGTGTGTTCCTCGGGGAAACCGCCGCCGAGGATGAGCGCGTCGGTGCCGGCGGGCAGGTTCTCGTCGCGCAGCGGGTCGACGGTGACGACGTCGGCGCCGGCGGCGCGCAGCAGTTCGGCGTGTTCGGCGTAGCCGAAGGTGAACGCCGCCCCGCCGGCCATCGCGACCCGCACCGGCCGTCCTCCTGTGCGCGGCGACGGCGGCCGCGCAGCCGAAGCCGGGGCTGGGATCGGGGAGGGCGAGGGTGCGGGGGTGGTGAGGGCTTCGGTGGGCTGCCAGGTGGGGGTGTGCAGGGGTGGGGCGGCGCGGGCGACGCGCAGCAGGGCGTCCAGGTCGCAGGTGGTGGCGACCAGGTGGGCGAGGCGGTCGACGGCGGCGACCGCGGCGGGGCGGCGTTCGGCGGCGGGGACCAGTCCCAGATGCCGGGACGGGGTGTGCACGGTGGTCTCGCGGGGCAGCGCGCCGAACACGGGCATGCCGATGTCGGCCAGCGCGTCGGTGAGCAGCCGGCGGTGGCGTGCGGAGCCGACCCGGTTGAGGATGACACCGGCCAGGTGCAGCCGCGGGTCGAACATCCGGAAGCCGGTGACCAGCGCCGCGATCGAGCGGGATGCCCCGGAGGCGTCGACGACCAGGACGACGGGGGCGTCGAGCAGGCGGGCGACATGGGCGGTGGAGGCGTGGTCGGGCTGCTCGCCGGCGCGGGGTGTGGCGACCCCGTCGAACAGGCCCATCACGCCTTCGACGACGGCGATGTCGGTGCCGGCGGCGGCGTGGGCGAACAGGGGGGCGAGCCGCTGCGGTCCGCACAGGACGGCGTCGAGGTTACGTCCGGGTCGGCCGGTGGCCAGCGTGTGGTAGCTGGGGTCGATGTAGTCGGGGCCGACCTTGTGTGGGCTGACCCGCAGGCCGCGGGCGACCAGCGCGGCCATCAGTCCGGTGGCGACGGTGGTCTTGCCGGCGCCGGAGGTGGGTGCGGCCAGCACGAGCCGGGGCAGGTCGAGGCGGCGCGTCGGGCCGGTCACCATTCGATGCCTTTCTGGCCCTTCTGGCCGGCGTCCATGGGATGGCGGACCTTGGTCATCTCGGTGATGAGGTCGGCGGCGTCGAGCAGGGGGGTCGGGGCGGCCCGGCCGGTGATGACGACATGTTGGGCACCGGGGCGGGTGCGCAGGGTGTCGACGACCTCGTCGAGGTCGAGCCAGCCCCAGCGCAGCGGGTAGGTCATCTCGTCCAGGACGTAGAGCCGGTAGGTCTGCGCGGCCAGGTCGCGGCGGATCTGCGCCCAGCCTTCGGCGGCGGCCGCGGCCGGGTCACCGGCGGGGTCGACGCGGTTCTGGATCCAGCTCCATCCGGCGCCCATCCGATGCCAGGTGACGGTGCCGCCGGCGCCGGACTCCCCCAGTGTCTCGAGGGCCTTCTCCTCACCGATGCGCCATTTCGCCGACTTGACGAACTGGAAGACGCCGATCGGCCAGCCCTGCGCCCAGCCGCGCAACGCCAGACCGAACGCCGCGGTCGACTTTCCCTTGCCGTCGCCGGTGTGCACGATCAGCAGCGGCCGGCCGCGGCGCGCCCGGGTGGTCAGCCCGTCGTCCGGCACCGTGGACGGCACCCCCTGCGGACTCATCGGGACGGCTCCTTGATCTCGACGCGGACGGCCGGTGGGGCCGGTGGGGCCGGTCGGGTGGGTGGGGCGGGTGGGTGCAGCAGGGGTAGGGCGTCGAGCGGGATGGTCGGGGCGCCGAGGGCGTCGGCGAGACGGGCGGCCAGGCCCAGCCGGATCATGCCGGTCTCGCAGTCGACGACGACACTGGCCAGCCCACCCGCGGCCATCCCCCGCCCCCCACCGCCGCCGCCGCGGGCACCGGACGTTCCGGACGCGGCCAGGGCTGTGGGGGCGCTGCGACGCAGGGCGTGGGCGACGGGCAGCGGGTCGCCGCCGGCGGTGGCCCGTCCGTCGGTGACGACGACGAGCAGGGCACGGCGGGACGGGTCGCGGCGCCGTTCGGCGGTCAGCACCTGCCCGGCGCGCAGCAGACCGGCGGCCAGCGGCGTCCGTCCGCCGGTGGGCAGGGCGTGCAGGCGGGCGGCGCCGGCCTCCACACTGGAGGTGGGGGCGAGCACCACCTCGGCGCCGGCGCCGCGGAAGGTGATCAGACCGATGCGGTCGCGGCGCTGGTAGGCGTCGACGAGCAGGGCGAGTACCGCGGTGGTGACCAGGGTCATCCGGGCCCGTGCCGCCATCGACCCGGACGCGTCCACGCAGAACAGCACCAGGTTGCCTTCGCGGGCGACACGGTGCGCGCCGCGCCGGTCGGACGGCACCAGCCGCAGCGCCCTCTCCCCACCCTGGCCGCCGCCCCGGGAGGCCTCCGGGAGGGCACCCGGGACCCTGCCCGGGGTGACGTCCGGGGTGAGGTCCGGGGTGGACGGGGGGGTGCGGCGGCCGCGGGCGTGCTGGTGGGGGGCGGCGGCGAGCAGGGTGGCGGGCAGGTGCAGGCCGGGGGCGCTGGCACTGGTGGCGACGACCGCGCCGCGGGTGGTGCGCGCCGGGGAACGGCGTCCGCTGGCTGACGAGGTGGCGCCGAGTCCGCCGACGGTGAGCGTCCGCGGCCGAAACAGCGTTCCCGGTGCGGCGGCGGTCCCGGTCGCGGTGGCCCGTCCCGGCAGGCCCACACCGCCGTCCCCGCCGGTGCTGGTGGCGGCGC
Source organism: Frankia sp. AgPm24 (assembly GCF_023243055.1). Taxonomy (NCBI): domain Bacteria; kingdom Bacillati; phylum Actinomycetota; class Actinomycetes; order Frankiales; family Frankiaceae; genus Frankia; species Frankia sp. AgPm24. Next base: position 12,001 of record NZ_JALKFW010000144.1, read on the forward strand.
CGTGTCGGCCGCGCTGCCCGGGTGGGGCCAGGGTGGGCCCGGTGGGACGGGGCGGGAAGGCGGGGCGGCCCGCACCCGGCGGGTGGGCGCCGGGTGGTGCGGCGGCCCGCGGGTCGTCGGCCAGGGTGTCCACGGTCGGGGCGTCGGCATCCGCGCCGGCAGCGGCCAGCTCGGGATCACCAGGCTGCGCGCTGTCACCGGGCCGGGCGGCGTCCCGGGCGGTGTCGAGGTCGTGGTCGTCCGGGGTGAGAAGATCACCGTCCGGGTCGAGATCGTAGGGATTGTCCAGGTCGTAGGGGGTGGTGGCCCGCGGGTCGCTGGTGTCCGGGTCGCCGGTGTCGGTCATCCCGCCCGGTTCCGCGGAACCGTCTCCCGGACCCTGACCGGACCCGCCGGGTCCCCCAGATCCGCCAGATCCACCGGGACCGTCGGGACCGTCGGGACCGTCCTCATCGTGATCGCCGTCGTCGTTCCCGCCGGGGCCCTCCGACCCATCAGGATCCTCGGGGCTGTTCCCGGTGTCGGGGTGGCGGGCGGTGGCGGCGTTCGAGGACGCGCCGGCCTGGCGGCGGGCCTCGGCCTGCTCACGGGCGCTGCTTTCGGCGGCCACGGCGTCATCGAGGCCGGCCAGGGCGTCGGCGAGGACCGCGGCGAGGGTGGCGTCGTCGAGGTCGGGGGCGTCGAACGGGCCGCGGCGGCGCCGATGCGGCAGGGCGAGGCGGGCGCCGGTGCGCAGGTCCGCGGCGCGCACGGTGTCGCGTCCCGACCAGGCGGCGAGTGCCAGCGCGGTGCGGGCCAGCACGACGTCGGCGCGCATCCCGTCGACGTCGAGGCCGGCGCAGATCGCGGCGATCGCGTCCAACGCGGCGTCGGTGAGGGTCACCGCCGGCAGGCGCACGGTGGCGGCGGCCACCCGGGCGGCGAGGCGGGCCTGCGCGGGCGCCCAGGCGGCGACGAACCCGGCCGGGTCGGCGTCGTAGGCCAGGCGGCGACGGACCACCTTGGCGCGCAGCCGCGGGTCACGGCTGGCGGCGACGGTGACGGTGAGCGCGAACCGGTCGAGCAGCTGCGGGCGCAGCTCGCCCTCCTCGGGGTTCATCGTCCCGACCAGCACGAACCGCGCCGGATGCCGGGCGGACACCCCGTCGCGTTCGACGTGGGCGACACCGGTCGCGGCCGCGTCCAACAGGACGTCGACGAGATGGTCGCCGAGCAGGTTCACCTCGTCGACGTAGAGGATGCCGCGGTGGGCCGCGGCCAGCAGCCCCGGACGCAGCACACTCACCCCGTCGGCGAGCGCCCGGTCCAGGTCGAGGCTGCCGGTGACCCGGTCCTCGGACGCGCCGACCGGCAGCTCCACCAGCCGCACCGGCCGCACCACCGACACGGACACCGGCGAGGTGGACGCGGACGAGGTGGACGTGGGGTCCGCGCCGGGTGGGGAGGCGGGCGGATGCGGTCCGTCCGGGCAGCGCGGGTCGGGGGCGGCCGGGGCGCAGGCGAACCGGCAGCCGCGGACCACCTCGACCGGGGCGAGCAGGTCGGCAAGCCCGCGGACCGCGGTCGACTTGGCCGTGCCCTTCTCCCCGCGCACCAGCAGCCCGCCGAGGGCCGGGCTGACCGCGTTGAGCAGCAACGCGAGCCGCAGATCGTCCATCCCGACGACCGCCGCCAGCGGGAACCCGCCGACCCGGTCCGCGGCGAACGGATCGGCCCGACCCGCCGGCGAGGTGGTGACACTCGACGGTTGCGCGCAACCGGATGGGAGCGCCGTGGCCGGTTCCGCGGAACCGGGTGCTGCTGTGGAACCGGATGGTGCTGTGGGTGGTGCTGGCATGCCGCTGGTCCTCCCCAGGTCCTCGCCCGTGGTCGTCCATCGCGACGGCCGGAGTATCCTGGCTCCCGGATCCTGCGCGCCGCCGTCGGCCTTCCAACCGCGCTGGCGGTCGTGACCTGCCCCTGTGGCTGTAGGGCACGTGGAGGGCGGCGCTCTCCGGTGACAGTGGCGGGACCGCGCCGGATTCGCACCGGCTTCCTCCGCTAGCTGTCGCGTCCGCCAGCATGTCACATCCGCCAGGCCGCGGTGGCGTCGTCGTCCAGGCCCCACCCGCCGGCCCGACCCGCCGACGTGCCGCGCTCCCGGTGGGACGAGGCGAAGGAGACCCCCCGTGTCCACCCCCCGACCGGACGGCCCACCCCCCGCACCCGCCTGCACCGACCCGGGGACGACGGGGACGACGGGGACGGCCACGGGGTCCGTCCCGGCCGCCGGCCGGGCCACGGCGGTCACGCTCACCCTGGTGGACGTGGCGCGGGTACGGGCCGGGCTGCGCGCCGACTGCGCCCGATGCGCGGGATTGTGCTGTGTGGTGCCCGGGTTCACCGCGTCCGCGGACTTCCCGATCAGCAAACCCCCCGGTGTCGCCTGCCGGCATCTGGACGGCGAGCATCGCTGCGGTATCCACACCGAGCTGACCGGACGCGGTTTCGCCGGCTGCGTCGCCTTCGACTGTCTCGGCGCCGGCCAGCAGACCACCCAGGTCACCTTCGCCGGCCGTTCCTGGCGCACCCACCCCGGCGACGCGCCGGTGATGTTCGCCGTGTTCGGGGTCCTGCGGGTCCTCCACGAGTCGCTTTACCACCTGGGCGCCGCCCTGAGCGCCCTCGACCCGTCGGGTTCGGACACCGCGGCGCTGGCCGCCCGCCTGCGGGAACTGTTCACCGCCACCCTCGCCCTGACCACCACCACGGACGCGGACCGGCTGCGCGCCGTCGACCTCGACCTCCACCGCCGCACCGTCCATCTCGCTCTCACCGAGGCCAGCACCGTCCTGCGCGGCCCGGCCGCCCCGTCCACCGGCCGGGCCGGCCCGAACGACGCCGGCACCCGCGGGGCCGGTGGGCGCGGGGTCCGCGACGGGGATCTGATCGGCGCCCGGCTGGCCGGCGCGGACCTGCGCGGCGTGGTCCTCACCGGACGTCTGCTGCTCGGCGCCGACCTGCGAGGCGCGGACCTGCGCCACGCCGATCTGCGCGGCGCCGACCTGCGCGGGGCGGATCTGCGCGGCGGGGACCTGCGCGGGGCGTGGTTCCTCACCCCGATGCAGCTCGCCGCCGCCCGCGGCGACGCCACCACCCGCCTGCCCACCGGCCTCGACCACCCCACCCACTGGCCCACCACGGCCATGGCGGACACCACGAGCACCGGCAGCACGCCAGCTCCTTCGTCCGCACCTCACAAACGCGGCCGGTCGGCACCTGACCGCCATCGACGCAGCCGGCGCACCCCACGATGACCAGAGACACGATGACCATGGGGGACGACGAGACCGCCTGTCCCTCGTCGTCAAGGCAGAAGGCACCCGTTCGCGTCGCGCCAGTACATATGCGGCGTTAGCTCCAGCGGCCCCGTGCTCGGGATGGGGCGGTCTACGTCGTCGTGGCGACCAGTGCCTTGCGGATGTGATCGCGGAGGTCAGCGACTGCGGGCTGGTTGCTGTGCGGAACGGCCATGGTGTCGAGCACGCGCAGCCGGGCGTAGCCGCGGGTGGAGGAGAGGCTGGTGATCGCGTTCACGGCGCCGTGGCCGGTGGCCACCGCCCCGGTGATGTCTCCGGCTTGGAACTGCACGGAGGCCAGCGGGGGCAGGATGACAGCGCGGCTGCGCTCGTATTCCGGGCCGTAGCTCGCTGCGGCGGTGGCCAGCTTTTCGATGGCTTCGCCTGCGAACTCCGGGTGGGTCAGTGCCAGCAGGTACAGGGAGTGGCCTTGCTGGGCGGTGATCTCGGCGTCGGTGACGTACCACGCCCACGGTGGGGTTGTGGCGGGGTCGGCAGCAGCGTAGGTGTCTTCGGCATTGCCGATGGCGCGGCGGGTGGGCTCGGGTTCGCCCAGGGCGGCCCGGCACCATCCGAGGACGGCGAACAGGTAGCCCTGGGTGATGGTGCTGACGGGGTGGCGGCGGTTGGCGGCGGTGGCAGAGGCGAGTTGCACCAGGCGCAGCGCTTCGTCCGCGCGGGCCGCGTGTGCGACCGGGTCGAGGCTGTGCAGGTGCAGCGCCTGATGCGCCAGGTCCAGAAGGAGGTCCACGGTGAGGTCCGGCGCGCGCGGGTGGTCGTCGGCACGGCGAGCGGTGTCGAGGGCGTAGGTCCACAGGCGACGAGCGGCGTCGTGGTCATCGACGTCGTAGGCCATCCAGCCAGCCATGCTCGCCAGGTCGGCGAGGGCGATGAGCAGCCGGTCCCGGACCTGCGGTGTGCAGGAGGAATCCTCGAGTCGGCGTACCTGGTGTAGCTGGGTGACGGCGGCGGCACGGTACAGGCCACCGCCGTGGGCGAAGTCGGCCCGGCGGAACCCGTCGGTGATGGCCTCGATCACGTCGACGTCGGCGGCGCCGATGCGGGGCCGGGACGCGGGTGTGATGTCGCCGGGCAGCAGGGAGCCCAACCGGCTGAGTTCGGGATGCAGGTTCGATCCCAGGGTGGCAGCGGTAACCAGGGCGAGGAAGTCTCTGCGTTCCAACCAACTCACCTCCTCCTGCATCACAACGCTACCCGGGGTTTCGCCGGGGAAGCCAAGTAGGCGGGGTGCAATCCCCAGGCGGTTGGCCAGGCGGGCGGCCAGCCTGACGTGGGTGAGTCGCCGTTCGCCGCGTTCGACGGCCGAGACCCGTGATTGGGAGAGTTCCAGCAGGTCAGCGAGTTGAAGTTGGGACAGTCCCGTGTGGTGGCGGACCGCGGTGAACACCGGGCCGAAATCGTAGCGTGCTAGGGCGGCGCGTAGTTCCGCATCCTCGTAGAAGTCTTCGGGGATTGGCTTGCGGAACCCGGCGGCGCGGGTGCAGGCGCTGCACATCGGCGTGGTGGCGCTCGGTGTGGTGTTGCAGAACTGACAGCGCTGTCGTTCTGGACCAGCCATGGGCCGCCTTCCCAGACGGTGTTCGGGCAAGTTCACAGGGTAGCCCGGCGCTGGCTGTTCGTTGGTGGGTTCGACCGCGGCGCTGGCAAGCCCCACTGGGGCTAGCTCCACCGGGGATCGCAGAAGCATCGGGTGGATAGGACAGTGAGCGCCACGCCGGGCAGTTGACGACCGCTTTTCCACGGCCAGGCGGTAGGAGACCTCATGTGTCGAGTGAAAGGTGCAGCGTGACCACAACCCTGACTTCCGAATTCCATCCCCTCCTCTCGCCGGCGACCAGCCCGGTCGTCGAGGACCCTTTCGCTCTCGACGTGCGGATCATCACGGATGTTCCGCCGGGTGACGCACTCGCGGGCTGCAAGGGCGGCACCGACGACGGGTGCGACCCGACCTGCGCGTCGGCGTGTGTCTCAGGCGGGGTGTAGGTCCGCTGCTTCGCGGTGACAGGTCGGGTGGGACCCCGGCCTGTCACCGTTCTTCGTCGTGATGACGGTCTGGAGGTTTCGATGGGTGCCCGCGACCGGACGCCGCTCTACCGGCATGTCTAGGTTACGTTGCTGCGGGCCGCAGCCGTGCCGTTGTCCGACGCCTCGCAGCGGTGGCCTGACCTGACCGATACGGCTGGGTGCCGGCGCTGGCTGGAGCAGATGTGGTCCAGGCCCGAGCTTGCTGACGCGATACGCCAGGCCAGTCCCTCGCTGGGCGCCGGTGTCGACGCGATCCGCACCGGACGTGCTGTGAGCGACAAGCAGATCCGCGGTGCAACGACCTCCACCATTCGTTATCTCCTGCGCAGTATCGGCCGTCCCACCCCCTTCGGTCTGTTCGCAGGCGTCGCCGCTGTGTCTTTGGGTGCTGCGGCGCGAGCGGAGTGGGGTGGGGAGCATCGGGGTGTGGTCCGGGCTGACACCGGATGGCTGGCGGACATCATCAGCCGCCTGGAGGGGTGCCCGGATCTGCTGGAACGACTGCCGGTGATGGTCACCGATCTCGCGGTGCGCCGCGGCAGCCGACTTGACATCCCCCAGGGGCAGAACCGGGTGACGATCCGCCGCACCCCCGCGGTCGAGGCCGTGGCCGCCCTGGCGGCAGCCCCGGTCCGCTTCGGTTGGCTGCTGGACCTGCTGAGCAAGGACTTCGCCGTGGACCGCTCCCGGGTGCAGGTCATGCTCACCGAGCTGGTGCGGCAGGGCTACCTGCTGACCAGTCTGCGCGCTCCCTTCACCATCACGGACCCCCTCGCGTACCTGATGGACCGGCTACGCGAGGTCGAGGCCGCGAGCGTGCCGGCCGTCGCGACGACGGTGCGGGAGCTGGAGAGCGTTGTGGCCACGATGGGCCGCCACAACACGGAGGGGACCAGCCGAGACGAGCAGAGGCGTGTGCGCGTGATGCTCACCCGTCGGATGCGGGAGCTGTCGGCACAGGGACGAACCCCGGTGGCGGTGGACCTGCTGCTCGACTGCGCGGTGACGCTGCCCCTCGAGGTCGCCCACGAGATGGAACGTGCCGCGAGCGCGCTGCTGCGGCTGAGCCGGCAGCCGAACGGCGAGGCGTCGTGGCGGGACTACCATGCCGCGTTCGTCGATCGTTACGGCACGGGCACCGTAGTGGCGCTCGCCGACGTTGTTCAGCCCGACGCCGGGCTGGGATATCCGTCGGGCTACAGCGCGAGTGTGCTGCCCTCGCCGGCACCGGAGATCACCGGACGTGATGAGCGGCTGCTGGCGCTGGCCTGGCAGGCGCTGGCGGACGGCACCCGCGAGATCGTTCTCACCGACCCTCTCATCGACGAGGTGACTGGCGACACGTTGGATGAGCGGTACATCCCGGCGCACGTGGAGCTTGCCGCTCGCATCCACGCGGCCACCACGCAGGCGCTGGAACGCGGGGATTTCCTGCTCACCGTGGCACCGGCACGTTCCGCTGGCACGCTCACCAGCCGGTTCACCCCGATGGCCAGCGGCTCCGGCTTGGCGCAGGCCTATCGCGCGTTGCCTGCCGCCACCGCGGGCGCGCAGCGGGTGCAGTTGTCGTTCGGGCCGTTCTACCCGCATGCGGAGAACGTCGCCCGGGTGCCGCCCTACCTCGATGAGCTGCTCTCGTTGGGCGAACACCGCCGGCCCGACGAAACCGGCCAGCTGACAATCGACGATCTGGGGATCACCGCGACCCGCGACCGGTTGCACCTGATCAGCCTTGCGCGCCGCCAGATCCTCGAGCCGCAGGTGTTTCACGCGCTCGCCCTGGACAAGCAACCAGCGCCCCTGGCCCGGTTCCTGGCCCACCTACCACGGGCGTTCTCCGCCGCCTGGTATCAGTTCGACTGGGGCCCGCACGCCCACCTGCCGTTCCTACCCGCGGTCCACTACCGGCGCACGGTCCTGTCCCCGGCTCAGTGGCGGCTCACGTCCGCCGACCTCCCACCACATGGGGCGGGCCCTGACCAGTGGCGGGCGACACTCGACCGGTGGCGTGGGCGCTGGAACTGTCCTGAGGTCGTCGAGCTGCGCGACGCCGACCGCACGCTGCGCCTCACCCTCGACGAGCCGGCGCACGCCGCGCTCCTGCGCGCCCATCTCACCCGCCGCGGTCAGACGATCCTCACCCCCGCCACGGCGGCGACGGAGTACGGGTGGATCGGCGGCCACGTCCACGAGATCGCGCTGCCCCTTGTCAGCACCCGCCCCCCGGCGCCCAACCCCCTACGCGGCGCGCTGCCCGCTGTGACAAACACCAGCGGGCACCTGCCCGGCGCGCCGGATACCCGGTGGCTGTCGATGAAGCTGTTCACCCATCCCGAACGGATGGGTGAACTGGTCACCGAGGAGCTACCAGGCCTGCTGGCCAGCCTTGGCGCACCTGACTGCTGGTGGCTGCGGTACCGCAGCGCGCACGAACGGGACCACCTGCGCCTACGGCTACGCACCACCGCCGATCGCTACGCTGAACACTCCAGCGCGGTCGGGGAGTGGACGCGGCAGATGCGGCAGGCGGGACTGATCGGACGGCTGGTGATCGACACCTACCATCCGGAGATCGGCCGCTACGGGCACGGCGAAGCACTGGACGCCGCCGAGCGCGTCTTCGCCGCCGACTCCACCCTCGCCGCCGCCCTGCTGCGCCAGCTCCCGTCCACCACGGCGGATATCCCCCTGGCCGTGGCCAGCATGGTCGACCTTGTCCGCGGCTTCTTCGACGATCCCGACGAGGCGAGGAACTGGTTGATCACCCGGCCGGAGCCGGCGGCCGGCATGGTCGACCGGACGGTGGCCAGCCAGGCGATAGCGCTCGCGACCGACCCGCGCGGGCTGCCGGTGCTGCCCGGCTGGTCGGCTGACACCGCGCTGGCATGGCGTGGTCGCGCCAATGCGCTGGCCTGCTACCGCAAGACGCTGCCGCCCGAGGCGAACCTCGACGTGGTGGCGGAGTCGTTGCTGCACCTGCACCACAACCGGCTCGTCGGCATCGACCAGGACAGCGAACGCACCTGCCGGCGCCTGGCCCGCCGCGCCGCCCTCCACGGGCGGCATCGACCCGGCGGTGCCGCCCGGTGACCTACACCGACCCGCACACACCGCCACCCGACCACGAACCCAGCCCCGGCTGGGGCCAGTCCCTCGCCGGTGGGGCGGCCGGCCTGGCACTGCTACACATCGGCTACGCCCATGCCGGCATCGGCGACTGGGCCACCGCGCACCAGTGGGTGAAGGCGATGACCGCCCGCCCCGTCGCCGCCGACCGGAATGCCAGCCTGTTCCGAGGCGCCCCGGCGGTCGCGTTCGTGCTGCGCACCACTGGCCTGCCCGCCTACAGCTCAACGCTCCGTGCTCTCGACGAGCACACCGTGCGCATCGTCCGCGTGCGTCTGGCTCAGGCGCACGAACGGATCGACCACGGCGTCCTGGCCGACTTGGGGGAGTTCGACCTCATCAACGGGCTGACCGGACTCGGCGTCTGCCTGCTGCACGCCCACCACGCCGACCCGACCCACCCCGGCGACGCACCACTACGCGAGGTGCTGTCCTACCTCGTCCGACTCACCCAGCCGGTCAGCATCGGCGGCACCACCCTGCCCCGCTGGTGGACCCCGCACGGCCCGTCCGGACGTCCCGATCCACGCTGGCCCACCGGCCACGCCAACCTCGGCATCGCACACGGCATCACCGGACCCCTCGCACTGCTGTCCACCGCCATGATCGCTGGCATGACCGTGCCCGGCCAGGCCGACGCGATCGAACGCATCGACCGGTTCCTCGACGCCTGGCGCTGCGGCCCGCAGCACAGCCCCTGGTGGCCAGGCATGATCTCCGCCCGTGAATGGGCCAACGCCGCCGTCGACCAGCCAGGCCCACAACGCCCCTCCTGGTGCTACGGCACCCCCGGCCTGACCCACGCCCGCCACCTCGCCGCCCAGGCACTGCACCATCCCGCCGGGATCGACGCCGCCCAGGCCGCGCTCGTCGCCTGCATCACCGACAACGCCCAACTCCACCAGCTCCGCGACGACTCGCTCTGCCACGGCTGGGCCGGACTCGTGCACACCGCACGCCGCACCCTCACCGACACCGAACCCGACAGCGACAGCGCCCAGGCGCTGGCCGACCTCGAACGCCGCTGGCAGCAACGAAACCCGAAGACCCTCCACAACACCCCCAGCGCGAGCGGACTGCTGGAAGGCCACAGCGGAGTCGCCCTGACCTACCTGCCCGCAGACATCGACTGGGATGCCTGCCTGCTCACCGCCCCACCCGTACCGATCAGTGTCTCCGCACTGGCCGTGAAAGGAACCGGATGACCAACGCCACCAGCACCCGACCCGAAGACCTCCGCGAGAACATGATCATCCATATCCGTGCGGCCGGCCACCTGCACTCCACCCGGATCGAACAGGCGTTCCGTTCCGTGCCCCGGCACCGTTTCGTACCCGCGGCCTCGACCGAGGAGGCCTACCAGAACCGGGCGATCACCATCAAGCCCGGCAAGGACCGGCCCGCCAGCTGCATCTCCGTGCCCACCGTCGTCGCGATGATGCTCGACCAGCTCAACCCCCAACCCGGCGACCACATCCTGGAGATCGGCGCTGGAACCGGCTACAACGCCGCCCTGCTCGCCACCCTCGTCGGTGACACCGGCAGCGTCACCACCGTCGACATCCACCCCGACGTCACCGACCACGCCCGCCGCACCCTCACCGACACCGGCTTCGAGCAGGTACAGGTCGTCACCGCCGACGGCGCCCTCGGCCACGCCGGCAACGCCCCCTACGACAAGATCATCGTCACGGTGGGGCCGTGGGACCTACCCCCCGCCTGGTTCGATCAACTCAGCGTCGGCGGAACCCTCGTCGTCCCGCTGCACTGGCGCGGCCAGGCCCGCAGCGTCGCCTTCACCCGCCACGACACCCACCTGCGCGCGGACAACAGCCGGCTCTGCGGCTTCATCCCGATGATCGGAATCGTGCCGACCGGGGAACGCACCGGCACCATCACCGACAACGTCGCGCTCTACTGGGACACCGACCAGAACATCGACCCGCACGCGCTGCGCGGCGTGTTCACCGAGCCCGCCACCACCGTCTGGTCCAATGTGCACGTGGTCGCCAATGAGCCCTTCGACCACATCTGGCTCTGGCTCACCGCCACCGAACCCGGCACCTGCCGCCTCGACGCCGAAGACGACGCGATCGAGGCCGGCCTCTGCACCCCCGCGTTCGCCTACCGCACACCCACCCTCGTCGACGGCGACAGCCTGGCCTACCTCACCACGCCCCGCCGAGCCGAGCAGCCAGGCCCGAACGGCGAACGCCACTACGAACTCGGCGCCACCGGACACGGACCCGCCGCCGCCCACCTCGCCCAAAGAATCATCGACCAGATCCACCGCTTCGACCGCGACCGCTCCGCCCAACCCCTCATCACCGCCTACCCCGCCGACACGGCAGACACGAAGCAATCGACCGGCACGGCGATACACAAAAGCCACACCCACCTGATCATGATTCCCTGAATGGAACGCCAGAGGCATCCCCCGGCCCGACCGGACACCATCACATAAAGCGCCAAGGACACTCCGAAGCATGACTTGATGGTGGGCGCTCCTGGCCGTCGGGGTCGGGCCGGGCAGAGAGGTGATCGTTCCATCCGGCGACGAAGGCCGTGATGCCCATCCTGTACGGCGGCCGGGCCGTCCCCCTTACCGGCATCCGCGACGACCTGGACCGGCGCGGCATCGCGATCGTCGAGGACGCAGCCCACGCCTTCGGCTCCCACCAGGACGACGTCCGGGTCGGTGCGGCAGGGGCGCTGACCTGCTTCAGCTTCGACCCGATCAAGAACATCACCTGCGGTGACGGTGGCGCCGTCATCCCTCGCACCCCCGCCGACGCCGACGAGCTGCGCAGGCTGCGGCTGCTGGGCATCACCGCCACGCCCCGCGACCGGGCCACCGTCACCACCTACACCGTGGACGGCCCCGGGCTGCGCGCCCACCTGTCCGCGCTCAACGCCGCTGTCGGGCGGGTCCAACTCGCCCACTTCGCCGAGATCACCAAGCGGCGCATCGCCCTGTGGCACACCTACAACGACGCTGTCTCCGACATCGAGGACGTCACGGTGGTCGACGTCGACATCGCACACACCACCCCGTTCCACTTCGTCGTTCAGATCCCCGACCGCGACCGCGTCTTCCATCAGCTACGCGCCGCCGGGATCGGGGTCGGCGCCCCCTACCCGCCCAACCATCTCCAGCCCGCCTTCTCCCCCTGGCACACCCCCCTGCCGATCACCGAGCAGGCCGCAGCCCGGATCCTCAGCCTGCCGTTCCACCCCGCCCTCACCCACAGCGACGTCCAACAGGTGGCGGCCCTTCTACGCCAGGCGTTGGAGGCCCGCCTGGCCTAACGCCCACCGGCGGCGTCCAGGACCACGTCCGCGAGGCGTTCGGCCGCGTCCGGCCGGCCGAACGCCCGCGCCCGCCGTGCCATCGTGGTACGTGCCGCCGGGTCGGCCAGCAGCGGCTCCACCGCCTCGCGCAGCCGCTCCGGTGACACCTCACCTTCCAACGCCACCGCCGCGCCCGCCTCCTGCAGGTAGCGGGCGTTGTGCACCTGCTCGTTGCCCGCGGCGGACGCCAACGGGATCAGCACAGCAGCCTTGCCCAGAGCGGTCAGCTCGGCGACCGTCCCCGCACCGCTTCGCGACACGACCACATCCGCGAGCGCGAGGACGTCGGCGACCTCCCCACGCAGGAACCCCGTCAGGAAGTACCGTCCTGGCACCGCCAGGCCCGCGGCGGTCGCGCGAAACGGCTCGACATTGCCAGGGCCGCACTGGTGGATCACGTTCGCACGCTCCACCAGCCACGGCAGCACCCCGGCCACCGCGGTGTTGACCTGCACCGACCCCTGCGCACCACCGGTCACGTACACCGTCGGCAACGCCGGATCGTGACCCGCCCAGCCCAGCGACGCCGTCGCCCGAGACGCCTGCCCGGCCAGGATCTCGGCACGTACGGGATTGCCAGTCACCACGGCCGTGGCGCGGACCTGGCCCGGCATGAGGTGCCCCTTTTCTCCCGGACAGCGGTCCCTACTAGAATTAGGGGCAGCACGGAAGGGGTAATAGTTGACGCAG
>NZ_JALKFW010000145.1:0-24392 GCF_023243055.1 Frankia sp. AgPm24
ACGGGCCGTCGTCGACGGTGGTGTCGGGTGATCCGCGGGCGTTGGACGAGTTCCTGGCCGGTTGTGAAACGCAGGAGATCCGGGTTCGGCGGATCGCGGTGGACTACGCGTCGCATTCGGCGCAGGTCGACGATGTCACGGACGAGTTGACGGCGGCTCTGGCCGGTATCACCCCGCGGGTGCCGGAGATTCCGTTCTTTTCGACGGTGGCCGGTGAGCCGGTGGACGCGGCGGTGTTGGATGCCGGTTACTGGGCGCGGAACCTGCGGGATCCTGTTCTTTTCGAGGGTACGGTTCGGGCGTTGCTGGCGGCGGGGCGGACCACCTTCATCGAGGTCAGTCCGCATCCGGTGTTGACGGTCGGCGTACAGGAGACCATCGACGCGGCAGCGGATCTCTCCGTAACGGCGGATTCCGGGGCGGTGGTGTTCGGGACACTGCGCCGTGACGACGGGGGTCCCGGGCGTTTCCTGACCAGTCTGGCCGAGGCGTTCACCCGGGGGATACCGATTGACTGGGCACCGCTGTTCACCGGTGCGGCGCAGCGGGTCGATCTGCCCACCTACGCCTTCCAACGCCGACGCTACTGGATCGGGTCCGACGGCCCGGCAGCCGCTACCGTGGCGGCCTCGGCGCCCGGCGCAGCGGCGACGAACCCGGCGGAGGCCCGGTTCTGGGCAGCGGTCGAGGACGAGGATCTCGACGCCCTGTCTCGGGCACTGGGAGAGCGGGCGACGCCCCGACGCGAGGAGCTCGGCACGGTACTGCCGATGCTGTCCGGGTGGCGGCGCGGCCAGCAGGAGGAGTCGCTGCTGGACCGGTCCCGGTACCAGATCACGTGGAGCCCGCTGCCGGTCGCCGAGTCGGCCGCGCCGACCGGGACCTGGATCCTCGCCGTACCCACCGGGAACAGCGAGGCCAGCAGGATCGCCGACGTCCTGCACGGGCTGCGGACCGGTGGTCCGACGGTCGTGATCGTCGAACTCGCCGCGGCCGACCGGGCAGAGGTGGCCCGGCGCCTGGCCGAAGCCGCGGCGGACCAGACCGTGACCACAGTGGTGTCCCTGGCGGCGTTGGCCACCGAACCCGATCCCGACCATCCGGCGATCCCCCGGGGGCTCGCGCTCACCGTCACCGTCGCGCAGGCACTGGGTGACGCCGCCATCCTGGCGCCGTTGTGGTGCGTGACCAGCGGCGCGGTCAGCACGGGTGCCGACGGGGCGGTGGTCGCACCGGAGCAGGCGGCGGTATGGGGGCTGGGCCGGGTCGTCGCGGTGGAACATCCCGACCGGTGGGGTGGCCTTGTCGACCTTCCCCGGGAACCGGACGACCGGGCCGTCTCCCGGCTCCGGACGGTGATCGCCGGGGTCGAACGGGGCGAGGGCGCGGCGGTACGGGCCGCGGGAGTGTTCGCACAGCGTCTGGTCCGGGCGCGGGTACACGCCGACGCCCCGGTCCACAGGTGGAACCCGCCGGCCGTCGCCCTGGTCGTCGGGGAACCCGCCGGCCGCGGCGGTCAGGTGGCCCGCTGGCTGGCCGGGTCGGGGGCGAGACACCTCGCACTCGCCGTCCCATCCGACGCGGCCGGCCTGACTGAGCTACGTGCCGACCTGACCGGCCTCGGTGCCCGGAGCACCCTCCTGCGAGAGGAGCAGGAGCACGACGGGACCGGTGACGGTGCCACGCCGCGCGCGGCCCTGCCGGAGGGGCTCGAGGCCGTCGTCGTCGGATGGGGGGAGGCGGGCGGCGCCGGTACGGCGGTGGCGGAGCTGGATCTGGGCGCCTTCGCGGCCGCCGTGGGTGATCGGATCGCTGCCGCGGGCCTCGACGCAGCGGTCTTCGGGGACGGGGCGGTCTCCGGGGGCGACCCGCCGGAGGCGGCGGCCGAACTGATCGTCGTGTCGTCCCTCGCGGGCCTCTGGGGCAGCGGTGGGCAGAGTGTGAGTGCGGCCGCCGAGGGCTATCTCGATGCCCTGGCCCGGCGGCGGCGCAGCCTGGGCGGTGCCGCGGTGAGTGTGGCCCTCGGTGACTGGGCGGGCGGGCAGGGCATGGTGGACCGGCCGCGGCTGGCCGGTCTGGGTGTCCTGTCCGCGAAGCTGGCCGCCGCGGCCCTCGAACGTGCCGTCGGCGCCGGCGCGCACAGCGGTCTGGTCGTTGCCGACATCGACTGGGAACAGCTGCTCGTGACCTTTCCCGCCGCGGCCCGGCTGCCGCTGCTGCGGGACCTCGCCGAGGTGCGCGCGCATCCGGCAACCGACGGTGCCCCCGCCGTCGGCGAGCCGAGCGATGGCGCCGAGCGATGGCGACGCCGGGTCGGCGACCTGGTCGGGGCCGATCAGGAACGGGCTGTCCTCGATCTGGTCCGGGCCGAGGCGGCGGTCGTGCTCGGCCAGGACGGCGCCGGGGCGGTGCGACCGGGCCGGCCGTTCCGGGACCTGGGGTTCGACTCCCTGACCGTGGTCGATCTGCGTAACCGGATGAGGGAGGCCACCGGTGTCCCGCTGCCCACCACAGTGATCTTCGACTATCCCACCCCGGCGGAGCTGGCCCGGTATCTGCTGGATGAACTGCTGCGCGGCCCGGCCGGCCCCGCCGGCCAGAGCGCCGGGTCGCCCCTGGCCGGCCCCGGTGATCTGGACGGCCTGGCGGCCGGCCTGCCCCTGCTGTCCGACGACGTCCGCGCCGCGGTGCTGGCCCGGATGCGCACCCTGCTGCGCAGATGGGACGACAGCCCGGACGGCGAGGCGGGGGGTGACGCCGCCACGGACGATCTCGACGCGGCGTCGGACGACGAGATCTTCGACCTGATCGACAACGAGCTGGGGATCTCCTGAGGTGATTCACCGCCCCGCCTGCCCCGTTCGCCCCGTTCGCCGTGCCCGAGGAGTCGACCTTCCATGAGCACCGAAGCCAAGCTGCGCGACTATCTCAAGCGGGTGACGGCCGATCTGCGCCAGGTCCGGGGGCGCCTGTCCGACGTCGAGGCCCGTTCCCGCGAACCCATCGCGATCGTGGCGATGAGCTGCCGGCTGCCCGGCGGCGTCCGCTCACCCGAACAGCTGTGGGATCTCGTGGCCGCCGGCCAGGACGCGATCTCGCCGTTTCCCGCTGACCGCGGCTGGGATCTGGACGCCGTCTACGACGCCGATCCGGAGCGGTTGGGGCGCAGTTATGTGCGTGAGGGCGGATTCCTGCCCGACGTCGACCGGTTCGACGCCGGGTTCTTCGAGATCAGCCCGCGGGAGGCGCTGGCGATGGCCCCCCAGCAACGCCTGTTGCTGGAGACGTCCTGGGAGACGTTCGAGCGGGCCGGCATCGATCCGCTGTCCATGCGCGGGTCGCGGACCGGGGTCTTCGTGGGGGCGACCAACCACGACTACGGCACCGACACGGCCGACGTCCCGGACTCCCTCGAGGGCCACATCGTGCTCGGGACGTCCAGCGCGGTGATGTCGGGTCGCATCGCCTACACCCTCGGCCTCGAAGGGCCCGCGCTGACCGTCGACACGATGTGCTCGTCGTCACTGGTGGCGTTGCACCTGGCCAGCCAGGCGCTGCGCCAGGGCGAGTGCTCGATGGCGCTGGCCGCCGGGGTCACGGTCCTGGCCACGCCGATGGCGTTCGTCGAGTTCAGCCGGCAGCGGGCGTTGTCCCCGGACGGACGGTGCCGGCCGTTCGCCGCCGGGGCGAACGGCACCGGATGGTCCGAGGGTGTCGCGGTGCTGCTGCTCGAACGGCTCGGCGACGCCCGACGCAACGGCCATCAGGTGCTCGCGGTCATCCGTGGTTCGGCGCTGAACTCCGACGGCGCCAGCAACGGACTGACCGCGCCGAACGGACGCTCACAGCAGCGGGTCCTGCGCCAGGCCCTCACGAACGCCGGCTTGACCGGCACCGACGTCGACGTGGTGGAGGCCCACGGCACCGGGACCACCCTCGGTGACCCGATCGAGGCGCGGGCCCTGCTCGCCGTCTACGGCCAGGACCGGACCGCGGACCGGCCGCTGTGGCTGGGTTCGGTGAAGTCCAACATCGGCCACGGCGCCGCGGTGTCCGGTCTCACCGGCGTGGTCAAGATGGTGATGGCGATGCGCCAGGGGATCCTGCCCCGCACCCTGTATGCCGAGCAGCCGACCCCCCACGTCGACTGGTCGTCGGGTGCGATGCGGCTGCTGACCGAGGAGGTTCCCTGGCCCGGCGCCGGGGAGCCCCGCCGGGCCGGGGTCTCGTCGTTCGGGGCGAGCGGAACGAACGCGCACGTCATCCTCGAGGATGCCTGGCCGGAGCCGGAGCCGGAGCCGGCCGCGCCGGAGGCCGGGACCGTGGGGGCGACCGACGGCTCGGCGCTGCTGTGGGTGGTGTCCGGCCGCGGCGCGGACGCGGTCGGTGCCCAGGCACAGCGGTTGCTCGACCACGTGGCGACCCGGGCGGACCTGGATCTGGCGGATGTCGGCTTCTCGCTGGCGACGTCCCGGTCGGCGTTCGAACACCGGGCCGCGGTGGTGGCGGGGGACCGGGCGGAGTTCCTGGCCGCACTGGCGGCGCTTTCGCGGGGTGAACCCACCGACCGGGTGGTCCGCGGGACGGCGCTCGACGATCCGAAACCGGTGTTCGTGTTTCCGGGGCAGGGCGCGCAGTGGGTGGGCATGGGGGTGGAGCTGCTGGTGTCGAGCCCGGTGTTCCGGGCCCGCCTGCAGGAGTGCGCGGCGGCGCTGGAGCCGTATGTGGACTGGTCGGTGGTCGAGGTGCTGCGGGGAGCAACGGGTTCGCCGCCGCTGGACCGGGTCGACGTCGTCCAGCCGGTGCTGTGGGCGGTGATGGTGTCGCTGGCCGAGCTCTGGCGGTCGCTCGGGGTGCTGCCGTCGGTGGTGGTGGGGCATTCGCAGGGGGAGATCGCGGCGGCCTGCGTGGCCGGCGCGCTCAGCCTCGCCGACGGGGCCCGGGTGGTGGCCCTGCGCAGTCGGCTCTTGGGCGCCGAACTGTCCGGTCGGGGCGCGATGGCATCGGTGTCACTGTCGCCCGAGGAGGTGGCGGACCGGATCTCGCCGTGGGGCGGGCAGGTGTCGGTGGCGGCGGTGAACGGACCGTCGTCGACGGTGGTGTCGGGTGATCCGCGGGCGTTGGACGGGCTGCTGGCCGGGTGCGTGGCCGACGGGGTGCGGGTGCGGCGGATCGCCGTCGACTACGCGTCGCATTCGGCGCAGGTCGACGAGATCCGCGATCAGCTGCTGGCGACGCTGGACGGGATCACCCCGCGGGTGCCGGAGGTGGCGTTCTGGTCCACGACGACCGGGGAGCCAGTGGACACCGCGGCGCTGGACGCCGGGTACTGGGTGCGCAACCTGCGCGAACCGGTGCTGTTCGAACCGGTCGTGCGCCGGCTGCTTGACCGCGACCATCAGATGTTCATCGAGGTCAGCCCCCATCCGGTGCTGATCGTGGGGATCGAGCAGACCGCGGAGGCGGCCGGCACGGTCGACCGCGACAGCGCGCTCGAGCGTGACGGCACCCGTGACGTCGTCACCCTCGGATCCCTGCGCCGTGACGACGGTGGCCTGGACCGGTTCCTGCGCTCGGTCGGCCAGGCCCAGGCCCATGGCGTCGAGCTGGACTGGTCGGCGCTTTACCCCGGGTCGGATGTCCGACGCGTGGAGCTGCCGACCTACGCCTTCGGGGGAACGCGGTACTGGCTCGCGCCCGGATCGGGAGCGGCGACGCGTCCCGGCGACCGGTCGACCAGCGGGCCCGCCGCGATCGACGTCGCGTTCTGGGACGCCGTGGACCGGGAGGACCCCGCGGCGCTGGCCGCCGTGCTGGGTGCCCCGGCCGAGCAGTCCCCACCGGCACTGGCCCCTGCCCTGGGTGTGCTGTCCGCCTGGCGCCGGACGGTCCGGGAGCAGACCACGATGGCGTCCTGGCGCTACCGCGTGCGCTGGGAACCGTTGCCCGCACCCTCGGCTGCCCCACCCGCGCCGGCTGCCCTGTCCGGCGCGGCGGCGCGGACCGGCCCGTGGCTGGTGCTGGTGCCGGCGTCCGAGGGCGCGTCCGACGTGTCGTCGGTGCTCGACGCCCTCGGCCACGACGGCGCCGCGGTCGTGGCGGTCGGCGTCGCCCCGCAGGTCGATCGCGCGGAGCTTGCCGACCTGCTCCGCGCGGCGCTCGCCGATGGCCTGCCCGCGGCGGTGGTGTCGCTGCTCGCCACCGAGGACACCCCCCATCCGGTCCATGCGGAGATCAGTACCGGGCTGGCACTGACCGTCCTGCTGGTCCAGGCGCTCGACGACATCGGCCTGGACGCGCCACTGTGGGTGCTGACCCGCGGCGCGGTCGCGGTGCGCGACGGCGATCCGCCGGAGAGCCCGGCCCAGGCGGCGGTGTGGGGACTGGTCCGCTGCGCGGCGCTCGAACATCCCCGGCGCTGGGGCGGCCTGCTGGATCTGCCCGCCGTCGTCGAGGCCGGGTCGCTCGGGCGGTTGCGAGCCGTGCTCACGGACGCCGGTGTGGAGGACCAGCTCGCCGTGCGGGCGGACGCAGTGTTCGTCCGACGTCTGGTCCGCGCGGGCGACCCGCCGCCGACCGGCCTCACGCGGACCTGGCGTCCGCGGGGCACCGTCCTGATCACCGGTGGCACCGGGGCGATCGGCGGGCATGTCGCCCGCTGGCTCGCCCGCGCCGGCGCACCACACCTCGTCCTCGCCAGCCGGCGCGGTGCACAGGCACCGGGAGCCGCCGAGCTCGCCGCCGAGCTGACCGCGCTCGGCAGCCGGGTCACCCTCGAAGCCTGCGACGTCGCTGACCGCGACGCGCTGCACGCCCTGGTCGACCGGGTCGAGTCCGGCGGCGACCAGATCCGCGCGGTCCTGCACACCGCGGGCGGCGGCGTGCTGGTTCCGCTGGTCGAGACCACGCTCGCGCAGGTGGCCGAGGCCGCCCGGGCCAAGGCCACCGGCGCCGCGCTGCTCGACGAGATCTTCGACCGGGACACCCTCGACGCCTTCGTGCTGTTCTCCTCGATCTCGGCCGTGTGGGGCAGCGGCATCCACGGCGGTTATGCCGCGGCGAACGCCTTCCTCGACGGCCTCGCCCGGCAGCGGCGCGCCCGGGGCCTGACCGCGACGTCGATCGCCTGGGGCATCTGGAGCCCGGCCGACGGCGGCGGGATGGCGGCGGCCCTGGCCGAGGACCAGCTTCGCGCCAGCGGCATACCGTTCATGCCACCGCCGCTCGCCCTGGCGGCGTTCGGACAGGTCCTGGACCGTGACGACGTCGACGTGGTCGTCGCCGAGATCGACTGGGACCGGTTCGTGCCGGTGTTCACCTCCGCGGGACCGCGCCCGCTGCTCGACGGGTTGCCCGAGGCACGCCGCATCCTCGCCGCGACCTCGGCGGTCCCAACCTCGTCCGCCGGGGCCTCGTCCGCATCGGGCGGCGTGGCCGGTCCGGCGAGTGCGGAGTCGACGCTGGGCGCGTACCTGGCCGGTCTGCCGGCGTCCGCCCGCGACCGGGCCGTGCTCGACCTCGTCCGGACCCAGACCGCCGCGGTGCTCGGCTACGCCGACGCTGACGCCGTGGCGGCCGGCCGGCCGCTGCGTGAGCTCGGGTTCGACTCGTTGACCGCCGTCGACCTGCGCAACCGGCTGAGTGCGGCGACCGGCCTGCGGCTGCCCGTGAGCCTGGTCTTCGACCATCCGACGGTGCAGCTGCTGGCCCGCCATCTGCGTGCGCGGGTGGCGGCGGAACCCCCGGCGGTCCCGGTTGCGCCCACGCCGGCCGGCGACGCCGCCCTGACCGACGATCCGATCGCCATCGTGTCGATGGGCTGCCGCTTCCCCGGTGGCGTCCGGACGCCCGAGGACCTGTGGGACCTGGTGGCTGGCGGGGTCGACGCGATCTCGCCGTTCCCGACCGACCGCGGCTGGGACCCGGACATGTTCGACGACGATCCCGACCGTTCCGGGAAGAGCTACGTCCGCGACGGCGGGTTCCTGCTGGACGCCGGAGCGTTCGACGCCGGGTTCTTCGGGATCTCGCCGCGGGAGGCGACCGCGATGGACCCCCAGCAGCGCCTGCTGCTGGCGACCGTCTGGGAGGCGGTCGAGCGCGCCGGCATCGACCCGGCGACGCTGCGCGGCAGTGCCAGTGGCGTCTTCGTCGGCGCCGCCTACCAGGGCTACGGCGGGTCGATGGACCGCATCCCGGCCGGCAGCGAGGGTCACTTCGTCACCGGCTCCTCCACCAGCGTGCTCTCCGGGCGGATCGCCTACACCCTGGGCCTGGAGGGGCCCGCGGTCACGGTGGACACCGCCTGCTCGTCGTCGCTGGTGGCGCTGCACCTGGCCTGCCGGTCGCTGCGGTCGGGGGAGTGCTCGCTGGCCGTCGCCGCCGGCGCGACCGTGATCGGCTCGCCGGTGTCGTTCGTCGAGTTCAGCCGGCAGCGGGGCCTGGCCCGCGACGGGCGCTGCAAGGCGTTCGGCGCCGCGGCCGACGGGATGGGACTCGGCGAGGGGGTGGGGACGCTGCTGCTCGCCCGGCTCTCGGACGCCCGCCGGGCCGGATATCCGGTGCTCGCCGTCATCCGCGGCAGTGCGATCAACTCGGACGGGGCGAGCAACGGCCTGTCCGCGCCCAACGGGCTGGCCCAGCAGCGGGTGATCCGCCAGGCGCTCGCCAGCGGCGGCCTGGCCCCTGGTGACATCGACGCCGTCGAGGCACATGGGACCGGCACGACACTGGGCGACCCGATCGAGGCCGAGGCGCTGCTGGCGACCTACGGCCAGGACCGTCCCGCCGACGCCCCGCTGCTGCTGGGCTCGGTGAAGTCGAACATCGGCCACGCCCAGGCCGCCTCCGGCGTCGCGGGCGTCATCAAGATGGTGCTCGCCCTCAACCGCGGGGTGCTGCCGAGCACCCTGCACGTGGACGAGCCGTCTCCGTACGTCGACTGGTCGGCCGGCGCCGTGCGGCTGCTGGCCAGTGCGCAGCCATGGCCACAGCGCGGGCGTCCGCGCCGCGCGGGCGTCTCCTCCTTCGGCCTGTCCGGCACCAACGCGCACGCCATCCTGGAACAGGCCGGTCCGGCGGCCGACGCCACACCCGTGGATCCCGCGGCCGGCGGCACACCGGAGGCGGCACCGGCCGGGCCCACGGCGCCCGTCGAGGCCACGGTGCCGGCCGAGGCCACGGTGCCGGTTCCGTGGATCCTCAGCGCCCAGCACCCGGCCGCCCTCGCGGCCCAGGCCACCCGTCTGCTGGAGCAGGTCGACGCCCGGGCGCACGACGGTGTGCGCGACATCGGGCATGCGCTGGCGACGACCCGGTCGTCGTTCGCGCACCGCGCGGTCGTCGTCGCCGCGGACCGCGCGGACTTCCGCCGCGCGCTGCTTGCTCTGGCTGGCGGCGAGGTCGCCGCGAACACGGCACGGGGGGTGGCCGTCGCCGACCCCAGGATCGTGTTCGTGTTCCCCGGCCAGGGCACGCAGTGGACCGGGATGGGGGTGGAGCTGTTCGAGGCCAGCCCGGTGTTCCGGGCCCGGATGCAGGAGTGCGCGGCGGCGCTGGATCCGCTGACGGGCTGGTCGCTGCTCGACACCCTGCGCGCGCGACCGGGCTCGCCGTCCCTGGACCGGGTCGACGTCGTGCAGCCCGTGCTGTTCGCGGTGATGCTGTCGCTGGCGCAGGTGTGGCGGTCGTTCGGAGTGGTGCCGACGGCGGTGGTGGGTCATTCGCAGGGGGAGATCGCGGCGGCGTGCGTCGCGGGCGCGCTGAGCCTGCGTGACGCCGCGCGGGTGGTCGTGGTCCGCAGCCGGGTGGTCGGCGCCGAACTGTCGGGGCTCGGCGCGATGGCGTCGGTGGCGTTGGCGCGCACGGAGGTGGAACAGCGGATCGCGTCCTGGGAGGGACGGCTCTCGGTGGCGGCGCTGAACGGGCCGTCGTCCACGGTCGTCTCCGGCGATCCGGACGCGTTGGCCGGGTTGCTGGCCGCCTGCGAGGCGGACGGGGTCCGGGCGCGCCGGGTGCCGGTGGACTACGCGTCGCATTCCGCGCAGGTCGACGGTGTCCACGACGGGCTGGTGCGGGCACTGGAGCCGATCACGGCGCGGGAGCCGGACATCCCGATCCACTCCACGGTCACCGGCGATCTGCTGGACTCGGCCGCGTTCGACGGCGAGTACTGGGCGCGCAACCTGCGCGAGCCGGTGCTGTTCGAGCCGGTGACCCGGGCCCTGGTCGAGGCCGGGCATCAGATCTTCATCGAGATCAGCCCCCATCCGGTGCTGACGATGGGCGTGCAGGAGACCATCGACACGGTCCCGGGCTGCGCCGCGGCGGTGGTCGAGACACTGCGCCGTGATGACGGCGGTCCGGCTCGCCTGCTCCGCTCCCTGGCCGAGGCGCATGTCCAGGGTGCGGAACCGTACTGGCCGGCCGTGTTCGCCGGGCCCGTCCCGCGGCCGCCGGTGCCGCTGCCGACCTACCCGTTCCAGGAACGGTGGTACTGGGTCGACATGACGGCCGACGCGGCGGCGCCCGGGCCGCCCGGCGGCCCGTCGCGGCCCGACGGCGTCCAGGCGGAGGTTGACGGCCGGTTCTGGACGGCGGTCGAGCAGGAGGACCTGGCGGCGGTCGCCACGACGATGGAGCTCGCCGGTACCGACGCGGTCGAACCGCTGCGCCCGGCGCTCGGGCTGCTCTCGGCCTGGCGTCGCCGCCAGGCCGAGCGGTCGGCGATCTCGTCCTGGCGCTATGACGTGACCTGGTCACCCGTACCGGTGACACCGGCAGGACCGCGGGCGGCGTCGGCCGAGGGCTGGCTGGTCGTCGTGCCGGCGGCCACCGCACACGCGGACCTGGTCGACCGCGTCGTCGCCGCGTTCGCGGCCGAGGACGGCACACCGCCGCCCACCGTCACCGTCACCGCGCTCGACACCACCCGTGCCGCGATCGCGGCGCGCCTGCGGGAGGGTCTCGCCGACCCCGACCGGCCGCCGGCCGGGGTGCTGTCCCTGCTGGCCCTGGCCGCGGAGACCGCCGCCACCGACGGCAGCGACCCGAGGGACGGCAGCGACCCGGCAGCGGGTACCGACGGGACCGGCCGGCCTGCGGTGCCCGTCGGCCTGGCCCTGTCGATCGGCCTGCTCCAGGCACTCGGAGACGTCGGAATCGGCGCGCCGCTGTGCTGCCTGACCCGGGGGGCGGTGTCGGTCGGGCGAGCGGACACCCACGTCGATCCCGGTCAGGCCTTGCACTGGGGGCTCGGCGGCGTCGCGAGCATGGAGTATCCGGGACGCTGGGGTGGTCTCGTCGACCTTCCCCCGGCCGGGGACGGCGTTGCCCTCGACACCCGTGGTGCCGCCCGGCTCCGCGCGGCGGTCACCGGGCTGGTTTCGGTCACCGCGCCCGGCACCGGGCCGCGGGGTGACGGGGCTCCGGCCGCGGAGGACCAGCTCGCGCTGCGGTCGGCCGGGCTGTACCGCAGGCGGCTGGTTCGGGCCACCCCCCGGGCCTGCGTCGCCGAGGTCGATGCCTGGAAACCAGCGGGCACCGTGTTGATCACGGGCGGTACCGGGACCCTCGGTGGGCTGGTCGCCCGCTCACTGGCCCACGACGGCGCCCCGCACCTGTTGCTGGTCAGCCGGCGGGGGGCGGGCGAGGCGGGGACGGAGCAGGCGGTGCGGACGGCGCGGCTGGTCGCCGAGCTGTCCGCGCTCGGATCTGCGGTCACCGTCGTCGCCTGCGATGTGGCGGACCGCGCGTCGCTGGCCGCGCTGCTGGCCGGTGTGCCCGCCGAGTATCCGCTGACGGCGGTGGTGCACACGGCCGGTGTCCTGGACGACGGTGTGATCGACAGCCTGACCCCCGAGCGGGCGGCCGTGGTGCTGCGGCCCAAGATGACCGCCGCGGCGAACCTGGACGAGCTGACCCGCGATCTCCCCCTGTCCGCCTTCGTGCTGTTCTCCTCCTTCGCCGGCACGCTGGGCGGTCCGGGCCAGGGCAGCTACGCCGCGGCGAACTCCTACCTCGACGCGCTGGCCCGGCGCCGCCGCGCCGACGGCCTGGTCGCCACCTCCGTGGCCTGGGGCTCCTGGGGAGGCGGCGGGCTGCTGACCGCCGAACTCGCCGAGCGGCTGCGCCGCCAGGGCATGCCCCCGATGGATCCGTCCCTCGCCGTCGCGGCGTTGCGTGAACTGCTCGACCACGACGACACGTTCGCGGTGGTGGCCGACGTCCACTGGGAGCGCCTCGTCGCGACCCTGAGCTCGGCACGGACGCGCGCCGGGGGGGCCGGCCCCCCCCCCCGCGGCCCCCCCCCCCCCCCCCCCCCACTCCCCACCGCCACCGCCGGGCCCGAGGCCGGGCCCGAGGGACGCGTCACCGCCGCGGCAGGTTCGTCGCTGGCCGACGAGCTCGCCGAGCTGGATCAGGCCGACCGACAGCGGCGGCTGTCGGAGTTGGTGCGCACGCAGGTGGCCGCCGTGCTCGGCTACGCCGGACCGGACGAGATCGACCCGGACCGGGCGATGCGCGACATCGGTTTCGATTCGCTGACCGCCGTCGACCTGCGCAGCCGGCTGGCCACCGCCACGGGACTGCGGCTGCCGGTGACGCTGGTCTTCGACCATCCGACCTCGACCGCGCTGGCGCGCCATCTCGAGACCGAACTGCTCGACGGGCTGCCCCCGACCGCCGCGGACGCAACCGAGGCCAGAGGCACCGTCCTGGCCGCAGGTGGACGGGCCGCGGGCACGGCGGCCCCCGACGACGACCTCGTCGCGATCGTGGCGATGAGCTGCCGCCTACCTGGCGGGGTCCGTTCGCCGGAGGACCTGTGGTCGTTGGTGCGCGACGGCGTCGACGTCATCGGCGACTTTCCGACCGACCGTGGCTGGGACGTCGCCGGCTCGTACGACCCCGACCCCGAGGTGGCGGGAACCTACTACGCGCGCGGCGGTGGCTTCCTGTACGAGGCGGCCGACTTCGACCCCGGCTTCTTCGGCATCTCCCCGCGGGAGGCCCTCGCGATGGACCCGCAGCAGCGGCTACTGCTGGAAACCTCGTGGGAGGCCTTCGAACGGGCCGGCATCGACCCGGCGACACTGCGGGGAACCGACACCGGGGTCTTCGTCGGCGCCAGCTACAACGACTACGGGATGCGCCTTGACCGAGCCCCCGAGGGGTTCGAGGGCTACCTCGCCACGGGCAGTGCCAGCAGCGTCGCCTCGGGCCGCATCGCCTACACCTTCGGCCTGGAGGGGCCGGCTGTCACGGTCGACACCGCGTGCTCGTCGGCGCTGGTGGCCCTGCACCTGGCCGCGCAGGCGCTGCACCGCGGGGAATGTTCGCTGGCGCTGGCCGGCGGGGTGACGGTCATGTCGACGATGAGCACGTTCATCGAGTTCAGCCGGCAGCAGGCCATGTCGCCGGACGGCCGCTGCAAGGCGTTCTCCGCCCAGGCGGACGGGGCCGGCTGGGCCGAGGGCGTCGCCCTGCTGCTCGTGGAGCGACTCGCCGACGCCCGCCGCGCCGGCCATCCGGTGCTCGCGGTCGTCCGCGGCTCGGCGTTGAACTCCGACGGCGCCAGCAACGGGCTGACCGCCCCGAGCGGGCCGGCCCAGCAGCGGGTGATCCGCCAGGCGCTCGCCAACGCCGGGCTGCGGGCCGACGACATCGACGCGGTCGAGGCACACGGGACCGGTACGGCGCTCGGAGACCCGATCGAGGCCGAGGCGATCCTCGCGACCTACGGGCGGGACCGGCCGGCCGACCGCCCGCTCTGGCTGGGTGCGCTGAAGTCCAACATCGGCCACACCCAGGCCGTCTCGGGTGTCGCCGGCGTCATCAAGATGGTGCAGGCGATGCGGCACGGCGTGCTGCCCGCGACGCTGCACGTCGACGAGCCGACCCCGCATGTCGACTGGTCCACCGGCACCGTCCGGCTGCTGACCGAACAGCGTGGCTGGCCGACACCCGACGGTCGTCCGCGCCGCGCCGCGGTGTCGTCGTTCGGGATCAGCGGCACCAACGCGCACCTGCTGCTGGAATCCGCGCCGGACGAGGCGGCGCTGGCGGAGAGCACGGTGGCGGCGCGGGACGCGGCGGGCGAGGTCGCCCCGGCGTCGGCGGCCGTGGTGTGGCCGCTGTCGGCGCGCGGCGAACCGGCACTGGCCGTGCAGGCCGCCCGGCTGCTCGAGTGGCTGGACGAGCACCCGTGGGCGCGTCCCGCCGATGTCGGGTTCTCGCTCGCGACGACGCGTGGCACCCTGTCGCATCGTGGCGCCGTCGTCGGGCCGGACGCGCAGCGGCTGCGTGCGGGTCTCACGGCGGTCGCCGAGGGGCGGGCCGGCACCGGGATCGCCGGTGTGGTCGCGGGGCGGGGCGGTCCCGGCGGCCGGCTCGCCTTCCTGTTCACCGGGCAGGGCAGCCAGCGGGCGGGGATGGGCCGGGCGCTCGCCGATGTCCACCCCGTGTTCGCCGACGCCCTGGACGAGGTCGGCGCCCACCTCGACCCGCATCTCGAGGGTGCCTCGACCCGCGCGGTGATGTTCGCCGCGGCGGGCACCCCGCAGGCGCGGGACCTGGACCGCACCGCCTACACCCAGCCGGCGCTGTTCGCGTTCGAGGTCGCGTTGTTCCGGCTGCTCACCAGCTGGGGGATCATCCCGGACGTCCTGCTCGGCCACTCGATCGGGGAACTCGCGGCCGCCCACGTCGCCGGGGTGCTGTCGCTGGCGGACGCCTGCGCGCTGGTCGCGGCACGGGGCCGGCTGATGGGGGAGCTGCCCGCCGGCGGCGCGATGCTGTCGGTGTCGACGACCGAGGACGTGGTGCTGGCGGCGATCGACGGCCTCGGCGACCGGGTGGGGATCGCCGCGCTGAACGGTCCCCGGGCCACCGTGGTCTCCGGTGACGCCGACGCTGTCGAGGACCTGGCGGCCCGCTGGGCGGGCGAGGGCCATCGGGTCCGCCGCCTGCGGGTCGGTCATGCCTTCCACTCCCCGCGGATGGACCCCATCCTGGCCCGGTTCGGTGCCCTCGCGGGCACGCTCGACTACGCCCCGCCGACGATCCCGATCGTCTCCAACGTCACCGGACGTCTCGCCACCGCCGAGGAGCTCTGCTCGCCGGACTACTGGGTGCGTCACGTCCGCCAGGCCGTCCGCTTCCACGACGGGGTGCGTGAACTGGACCGGATCGGTGTGCGCACGCATCTGGAGCTGGGACCCGACGGTGTGCTGACCGTGCTGGGCGAGCAGATCCGGCCGCCGGAGGCGGCGGTGTGGGTTCCGGCCCTGCGCCGGGACACCCCCGAACCGGTGGCGCTCGCGACCGCGGTCGCGTCCCTGCATGTCCACGGGGTGGACGTCGACTGGCCCGGGGTGTTCGCCGGCGCCGACGCCCGCCGGGTCGACCTGCCCACCTACGCCTTCCAACGGGAGCGGTACTGGCTCGACGCGCCCCCGCCGACGGGTGTTCCCGCCGCAGGCTTCACGGCGACGGGTCATCCGCTGCTCGGCGCGGCCGTCGAACTTCCCGAGTCCGACGGCTGGCTGTTCACCGGCCAGCTCGGTGCGCGGACGGTGCCCTGGCTCGCCGACCATGCGGTGTCGGGGACGATCCTGGTGCCGGGCACCGCCTTTGTCGAGCTCGCGATCCGGGTGGGGGAGCAGGTCGGCTGCGACCGTGTCGACGAGCTGACGTTGCAGGCGCCGCTGGTGCTCGCGCCCGACGGGGCGGTGTCGGTTCAGGTGACCGTCGGCGGCCCTGCCGCGGACGGCGTACGCCCGGTCACCGTCCACTCCCGCCCGGTGGACTCCGGGGACGGGAGCTGGACCCGACACGCCACCGGCCTCGTGTCCCCGGCGGGCGCACCACCGGCGGGCGCAGCGTCGGCGGAGGTGGGGTCGGCGGAGGATCTGCGGAGCTGGCCGCCAGCCGACGCGCAGCCGTTGGACACCGGGGACCTGTACGAGCGCCTGGCCGCGAACGGATTCGACTATGGTCCGGCCTTCCGTGGCCTGCGGGCCGCCTGGCGGCGCGGACCGGAGATCTTCGGCGAGGTGAACCTGCCCGACGCCCAGCGCGCCGAGGCGGCGGCGTTCCGCCTGCACCCCGCGCTGCTCGACGCGGCTCTGCACACCGTCGCCTTCACGATGCGGGAGGGCGACGGCGGGGTCCTGCCGTTCTCGTGGACCGGCGTGCGGCTGCACGCCACCGGCGCGTCGGCGCTGCGGGTCAGGATCACGCCGACCGGGTCGGGTGGCGTGGCCGTCGCGGTCGCCGACGCCGCCGGGCACCCGGTGGCCACGGTGGAGTCGCTGGTGCTGCGGCCGGTGGCCGCGGCGGCTCTGACCGGTGCGCCGGCGGCGCAGGACGGCCCGTTCCGGCTGCGCTGGTCCGCGCTGCCGGTGACCACCACCGTGCCGCTGCCCCGGGTGGCGGAACCCACCGGCCACGGATCCTGGGCGCTGCTCACCCGGGCGGACGGCCTCCCGGCGCAGGCCGCGATCCTGGCCGGGCTGCACGCCGCCGGGGTGGCGACGGTGCCGGCGTCCGACCTGGCGGCGGTGCTCGGTGGGGGGCCCGGGGCGGGCGCGCCCGAGGTCGTCCTCGCCCCCTTCGTCGACGGGTCCGCGGCCCGCTCCGGCACCGCGACCAGCGGTACCGACATCGCCGACATCGCAGCCGCGGATCTGGTCAGCATGGCGGTGCGGGCGGCCACCCGCTGGGCGCTCTCGCTCGTGCACACCTGGCTGGCCGACGCCGGCCCGGCCGGCCGGCTCGTTGTCGTCACCCGGGGCGCTGTCGCGACGGACGGCACCGACGCGGCCCCCGATCTGGCCCAGGCCGCGGTGTGGGGCCTGGTGCGCTCTGCGCAGGCGGAGCATCCCGACCGTTTCGTCCTGCTGGACCTGGACGACCAGACCGCCTCGGTCGAGGCGGTCGCGGCGGCGGTCACGACGGCGATCGCGGCGGGCGAGCCACAGCTGGCGGTGCGCCGGGGCGAGCTGTTCGCCGCCCGGCTGGCCCGTGTGGACCAGGCCGGTGACCAGCCGTCACCCGGTTGGGATCCCGACGCGACCGTGCTGGTCACCGGGGCGACCGGCGCGCTGGGCAGCGTCCTGGCCCGCCATCTGGTGGCCACCCACGGTGTCCGGCACCTGCTGCTCGTCGGGCGGCGCGGGCCCGGGGCGCCCGGAGCGACCGAGCTGATCGCGGAACTCGCCGGCCTCGGGGCTCAGGTGACCATGGTCGCCGCCGATGTCGCCGACCGCGCCGAACTCGCCGGGCTGCTCGCCACCATCCCGGCCGAACACCCACTGGGGGCGGTCGTGCACACCGCGGGTGTGCTCGACGACGGGATGATCTCCGCGCTCACCCCCGAACGTCTCGACCCGGTCCTGCGTCCCAAGGTGGACGCCGTGCTGCACCTGCACGAGCTGACCGCGGACCGCCCGCTCTCGGCGTTCGTGCTCGCCTCCTCGCTCGCGGGCACCTTCGGCGGGGCCGGGCAGGCCAACTACGCGGCCGGGAACGCCTTTCTCGACGCCTTCGCCGCGCAGCGCCGGGCGGCCGGTCTGCCGGCGGTCTCGATGGGCTGGGGCCTGTGGGCGCGCCGCGGCGGGATGACCGGAAAACTCGGGGACGCGGATCTGCGCCGGCTCGCCCGCGGCGGGATCCTCGCACTGTCGGACGACCAGGGCCTGGCGCTGTTCGACACCGCGCTCGCGGTGAACGAGGCGAGTCTGCTCACGGCCCGACTCGATGTCGACGCGGTCCGCCGGGCACCGGGTCCCGTCCCCGCCCTGTACCGGGCGCTGGTGGCCGGGGCGCGGCGGCCGGCGGCGGACACGTCGGCGTCCCGGGTCGACGTCAGCACGGACCTGCGTCGGCGACTGGGGGAACTGGCCGGCCCCGGCCGCGGGGAGCTGCTGCGCGAGCTCGTGCGCACGCACGCCGCCGGCGTGCTCGGATACCCCGACGACCACTCGGTCGAGGTCGACCGGGGGCTGCTGGAGCTGGGGTTCGACTCGCTGACCGCGGTGGACCTGCGTAACCGGCTCGGCGCGGCGACGGGTCTGCGGCTGCCGGCGACCCTGCTGTTCGACTACCCGACCGTCCGCGAACTGGCCGACCACCTCGCGGAGGAACTCGTGCCGGCGTCCACCGCCGCGGCGTCCGACCCGCTGGCCGGTCCCGCCGATCTCGACGGCCCCACCGACCGCACCGATCACAGCGACCTGGACGACACCGCTGACCGCATCGACTCCGCCAGCGACGACGAGATCTTCGCCTTCATCGACGAGGAACTCGGGACGGACTGACGGCGTCCTCCCACGGCGTCGCCCGGCGACGTCAGCGATTCCCACCCGGCTGGCCCCACCCGCGTAGAAAGCGATGGCACCACACGGTGAACGAGGACAAGCTCCGGGACTACCTCAAGCGCGTCACGACCGACCTGCACCGGACCCGTCGACGTCTCGACGACCTGTCGACCCGGTACCAGGAGCCGATCGCGATCGTGGCGATGAGCTGCCGGTATCCGGGTGGGGTGCGGTCACCGGAGGAGCTGTGGGAGCTGGTGGCCGGTGGGGTGGACGCGGTGGGTCCGTTCCCGGCGGACCGGGGCTGGGATCTGGACGCCCTCTACGACCCGGACCCCGACCATCCGGGGACGTCCTACGCCCGCGAGGGCGGGTTCGTCGACGACGTCGCCGGCTTCGACGCCGACTTCTTCGGGATCTCGCCGCGGGAGGCGCTGGCGATGGACCCGCAGCAGCGGCTGCTGCTGGAGACCAGCTGGGAGGTCTTCGAACGGGCCGGGATCGACCCGCGTTCGGTGCGGGGCAGCCAGATCGGGGTCTTCGCCGGTGTCTCCTATGCCGACTACCGCACCCGCGTCGGGACGGTGCCCCGCGACATCGAGGGGTATCTGAGCAGCGGCAACTCGGGCAGCATCGCCTCCGGTCGGCTCGCCTACGTCCTCGGGCTGCGCGGACCGGCCGTCACCGTCGACACGGCCTGTTCGTCGTCGCTGGTGGCGATGCACCTCGCCGGGCAGGCCCTGCGCCAGGGTGACTGTGAGCTGGCCGTCGCCGCCGGTGCGATGGTGATGTCCACCCCGGTGGCGTTCGTCGAGTTCAGCCGGCAGCGGGGGCTGGCACCCGACGGCCGGTGCCGGTCGTTCGCGGCGTCGGCGGGTGGCACCGGCTGGGGCGAGGGCGTCGGCGTCCTGCTGCTGGAACGGCTCTCGGACGCACGTCGCAACGGTCATCCGGTGCTGGCGCTGGTACGGGGCACGGCGGTGAACTCCGACGGGGCGAGCAGCCGGCTGACGGCACCGAACGGTCCCGCGCAGCGACGGGTGATCCAGCACGCCCTCGCGAACGCCCGGCTCGGCGCGGACGAGATCGACGTGGTGGAGGCGCACGGCACCGGCACCCCGTTGGGTGATCCGATCGAGGCGCAGGCGTTGCTGGCGACCTACGGGCGGGGCCGGGACGCGGACCGGCCGCTGCTGGTGGGGTCGTTCAAGTCGAACGTCGGGCACACCCAGGCGGCGGCGGGTGTCGGCGGCGTGATCAAGATGGTGCTGGCGATGCGGCACGGGGTGGTGCCGAAGACGTTGCACGTCGACGAGCCGACCCCGAACGTCGACTGGTCGTCGGGCGCCGTCCGGCTGGCGACCGAGGCCACGCCGTGGCCCGACGCCGGGCGTCCGCGTCGGTCCGCCGTGTCGTCGTTCGGCTTCAGCGGCACGAACGCCCACGTCGTCCTGGAGGCGGCGCCGGCGGCGGAGCCGGCGAACGCCGGGGAGGCGGCGGGCGATCCCCCGCCCGCGGCCGACCTCGCCTGGGTGGTGTCGGCCCGGGACGAGGCCGCGCTGGCGGCGCAGGCGCAGCGCCTGCGCGCACACGTGGTGGCCCACCCGGAGCTGGGCCTGGCCGACGTCGGTCACTCCCTGGTCACCGGCCGGTCGACGTTCGCGCATCGGGCGGTGGTCGTGGCCGGGGACCGGGCGGGTCTGCTGGCCGGTCTGGCGGAACTGGCCGGTCCGGCGGAACTGGCCGCTCCGGAAGGGCTGGCTGGCCTGGCCGGACCGGCGGCGGGTGTGGTGTCGGGTGTGGCGGTGGCCGGGCCGAAGCCGGTGTTCGTGTTCCCGGGCCAGGGCGCGCAGTGGGCGGGGATGGCGGCGGAGCTGCTGGAGTCCAGCGCGGTGTTCCGGGCCCGGTTGCAGGAGTGCGCGGCGGCTCTCGAGCCGTATGTGGACTGGTCGGTGGTGGACGTGCTGCGTGGGGTCGAAGGCGCGCCGGACCTCGAGCGGGTGGACGTGGTGCAGCCGGCGTCGTGGGCGGTGATGGTGTCGCTGGCGGCGTTGTGGCGGGCGCACGGGGTGGTGCCGTCGGCGGTGGTGGGGCATTCGCAGGGGGAGATCGCGGCGGCGTGTGTGGCCGGGGCGTTGAGCCTGGCCGACGGGGCGCGGGTGGTGGCGGTGCGCAGCCGGCTGGTGGCAACCGAGCTGTCCGGTCAGGGCGCGATGGCCTCGGTGGTGCTGGCGGTGGCGCAGGTGCACCGTCGGGTCTCGCCGTGGGGCGACCGGCTCGCGGTGGCGGCGGTGAACGGGCCGTCCTCGACGGTGGTGTCGGGCGATCCGCAGGCGTTGGACGAGTTCCTGGCCGACTGCGAAGCGGACGGGGTGCGGGCCCGACGGATACCGGTGGACTACGCCTCGCACTGCGCGCAGGTGGACGGGGTGGGCGAGCAGCTGTCGTCCGCGTTGGCGGGAATCACCCCGCGGGCGCCGGAGGTGCCGTTCTTCTCGACGGTGACCGGGGAACGGGTGGACACGGCGACGCTGGACGCCGGGTACTGGGTCGCGAACCTGCGGCGGCCGGTGCTGTTCGAGGACACGGTCCGGGCGCTGCTCACGGCGGGGCTGGAGACCTTCGTCGAGGTCAGTCCGCACCCGGTGCTGACGGTGGGTGTGCAGGAGACCATCGACACGGTGGCGGACTCCACGGCGGTGGTGTTCGGGACGCTGCGGCGGGGCGAGGGCGGTCCGGGGCGTTTCCTGACCAGCCTGGCCGAGGCGTTCGTCCGGGGTGTTCCGGTCGACTGGACACCCGTGTTCGCCGGCGCGGCCCGACGGGTCGATCTGCCCACCTATGCCTTCCAGGGCAGGCGGTACTGGCTGGAGTCGACGGGCCCCGGGGTCACCGACGTCGCCGCCGTGGGACAGGGCGTCGTCGGCCATCCACTGCTCGGTGCGGCGGTCTCCCTGGCGGACGGCGACGGTGAGGTCCTGCTCACCGGACAACTCGCGTTGAGCAGCCATCCCTGGCTCGCCGACCACGCGGTCGCGGGCACCGTCTGGCTGCCGGGCACGGCGCTGCTCGAACTGGCGATCCAGGCCGGGGAGCACGCCGGTCGCCCGCATGTCGACGAGCTCACCCTGCACACCCCGCTGGTCCTCGGGCCCGGGGACGCCGTGCAGATCCAGGTCATGCTCGCGGCTCCGGACGCGGGCGGCGGACGGGCGGTGACGGTGCACTCCCGCGTCGCACCCGCCGACCCCGCCGTCGACGCCGACGACGAGCCGTGGACCCGTCACGCCACCGGCGTGCTCACCCTCGACGGCCCGCCGGCCGCGGACCCGCGGTCGGCCGGCGGCGAGGACGACCTGACCAGCTGGCCGCCCGCCGGTGGCGTGCCCCTCGACATCACCGACCTGTACGAGGACCTGGCCCGCGCCGGGTTCGACTACGGGCCGGCCTTCCAGGGCCTTCAGCGGGCCTGGAGCGTCGGCGACGACCTCTGCGCGGAGGTCGGCCTGCCCGTGCGGCAGCAGGACGAGGCTGCTCGGTTCGGCCTGCATCCAGCGCTGCTGGACGCGGCCCTGCACGCGATCGGTCTCGGCCTGCTGCCCGGCTCCACCGTCGGGTCGGTGCCGTTCTCCTGGGGGAACGTGTCGCTGCATGCCGCGGGGGCCGGTCGGCTGCGGGTGCGGCTCACCCGTACCGGCCCGGACACGGTCTGCCTGGTCGGCGCGGACGACACCGGTCGGCCGGTCATCTCCGTCGGGTCGCTCCTGGTCCGTCCGATCAACCCGGCCGAGCTCCCGCACGCTGCCGCAAGCCCGCACGACTCGCTGTTTCGCCAGGAGTGGGTCGCGGTCGCACCCCTGAGGATGCCCGAGATCATCCCGACCGGCGCCGGGCACTGGGCGGTGCTCGGCCCGGCCTCGCCGCGGCCCGACGGCCTCGACGTCCACGCCGACCTCGGCTCCCTGACGGCCTCGGTGGACGCCGGCGCCGAGCCGCCCGCCGTTCTCGTCGCCTTCGCGCCCCCGCCCGTCATCGAGAGCGCGGCCGACGCCGGACACCCCGACGCCGGACACCCCGACGCCGAGTGTCTCGGTGTCGGAGACGTCAGGGTCGGCGATGTCGCCGGGCGGGCGCGTACGGCGTCGCACTGGGCGCTCGATCTGCTGCGGGGCTGGTTGTCGGACGAGCGGTTCGCCTCGTCGCGGCTCGTCGTGGTGACCGACGGCGCGGTGTCGACCGGACCGGACGATCCGCTGCGCGATCCGGGTGCCGCCGCCGTCTGGGGGCTCGCCCGGTCGGCGCAGTCGGAGCACCCCGAGCGGATCGTCCTTGTCGACACCGATGCCCTGGCCGGAGCATCCGGCATGGCTGAGGGAGCGGACCCGGCCGCACGGCCCGGTCCGGCAGGGGAGTGTGGCCCGGCCGGCGGACACGACGCCGATCTCGATGTGAGCGCGCGGTACCGGGATCTCCGGGCGGCGGTGGAGACGGGAGAGCCGCGGATCGCGGTCCGCGCGGGCGAGCTGCGGGCCGCCCGGCTGGCGCGGTTGCCCCGCCTGGACGAGCCGTCACCGGCCGCCAGCGCGGCAGGCGACCCGGCGCGGTGGAACCCCGAGGGCACGGTGCTGATCACCGGTGCGACCGGCGTGCTGGGCAACGCCCTGGCCCGCCACCTCGTCTCGGCGCACGGCGTCCGGCATCTGCTGCTGGTCTCCCGCCGCGGCGCCGAGGCCCCCGAGGCCGGGCAGCTCGTGGCCGATCTCACGGATCTCGGCGCGAGCGCCACCCTGGCCGGCTGCGACGTGGCGGATCGGCTGGCGCTCGTCGAGCTGCTGGCGTCCGTGCCGCCGCAACACCCGCTCACCGCGGTGGTGCACACCGCCGGAGTCCTCGAGGACGGTGTCATCACGACGATGACCTCCGAGATGCTCGACCGGGTGCTGCGTCCCAAGGTGGACGCGGCCTGGCACCTGCACGAGCTGACCCGGAACCTGGACCTGTCGGGGTTCGTCCTGTTCTCCTCGGCCGCGGCGGTCTTCGGCGGCCCCGGCCAGGGCAACTACGCCGCGGCCAACGCCGTCCTCGACGCGTTCGCCGCCTGGCGGCGCGCCGCCGGCCTGCCGGCGGTGTCGATGGGGTGGGGGCTGTGGGAGCGCCGTGGCGGGATGACCGGCCACCTCGACGGGTCCGACGTGCGCCGGTTGACCCGCGGTGGCCTGCAAGCGCTGTCCACCGAACAGGGACTCGCGCTGTTCGACGCCGCGCTCGAGGGTGGCGAGGCGGCTGTCGCCCCGATGCGGCTCGATCTGGCCGCCCTGCGGGCCCAGATCGCCGCGACCACGGTGCCACACCTGCTGCGGGGCCTGATCCGTCCCCGGGTGCGGCGGGCCGCGACGGTGCGGGCCACGGGCGGTGTCCTCGTCTCGGGCGAGGACGCGGGTCCGGCGGCCGGGCTCGCCCGCCGGGTCGCCGGACTGCGCGTGGCCGACGGTGACGCGGTGCTGCTCACGATCGTGCAGGCGGCGGTGGCCGCGGTGCTCGGCCACGACTCCCCGCGGTCCGTCGACACCGCTCGCGCCTTCAGGGACCTCGGTTTCGACTCGCTGACGGCCGTCGAACTGCGCAACCGGCTGGGTGCCGCGACCGGTGTCCGGCTGCCGGTGACGCTCGTGTTCGACTACCCGACCCCCGCGGCTCTGGTCGGGCACCTGCGGGACAGGCTGCTCGCGCCGGCGGCCGCGGTGCCGTCCGGCCTGCTGCCCGCGGGGCCGGAAGCGGCCGACGACCCGATCGTGATCGTGGCGATGAGCTGCCGGTATCCGGGTGGGGTGCGGTCACCGGAGGAGCTGTGGGAGCTGGTGGCGGCCGGTGGGGACGCGGTGGGGCCGTTCCCCGCGGACCGGGGCTGGGACCTGGATGCCCTCTACGACCCGGACCCCGACCATCCGGGGACGTCCTACGCCCGTGAGGGCGGGTTCGTCGACGGCTTCAACCGGTTCGATCCGGCGTTCTTCGGGATCTCGCCGCGGGAGGCGCTGGCGATGGACCCGCAGCAGCGGCTGCTGCTGACCA
>NZ_JALKFW010000146.1:0-23735 GCF_023243055.1 Frankia sp. AgPm24
CCGCCGCCCGGGCGGCGGCCCCCCGCGGCCGCGGCCGCGGCCGCGGTGGCGGCGAGCTGGCCGGTGGGCGCACTGCCGCGCCGCGCGGTGGCGGTCGCGGTCGCGGTCGCGGTCAGTTGGGCTGTGGCGGTGCTGCCGCGGCGGGCTACCCCGGTGACGGTGGCGGACAGCACCAGCCGGCCGGCGGCCGGTGCGCTGGCCTGGCGGGCGGCGGCCGCGGTCGCGGTGAACGCGGCGCGGGCCGCCGGCGGGCCGCTGTGGGCTGCGGTGGCGGTGGCGGTGGCGGTGGTCTGCAGTCGGGCGGCGGTGGGGCCCGCGTGCTGGGCCACGCCCTGGCCGGTCGCGGGGAACGCCAGCTGGGCGCTGCCCTGTCCGGTGAGCGCGCCGGGCGCCGCGGCCAGGTTGAGGTTGTCGAACTCGGCGTATCCGAGGTCGCCGGTCTCGGTGTTCCAGTGGCCGCAGACCAGCGCGACCGACACCTGGGTGAGGTTCAGCGCCGAGGTCAGCGTGCGCATGCTGGTCCAGGTCAGCCCGTCCGGGCTGGTCTCCCAGTCCACGGTGCCGGCGCCGGCGCGGATTCGCCACCACTGATGATCAGTCGCCGAGTAGGTGACCTGGGCTTCGGACTGGACGGTGGCGATCACATGCCGTGCGACCAGGGTGCGGACCCCGCCCTGCAACTCGGCGATCAGCTCGACCCGGTTGTCGAAGTCCACGCCGATGATCTGGAGAACGGCCTGGCCCGACGCGGCGACCGGGTTGGGCAGGGTGGGGACCTGCACGTGCACGTAGCTGCCGGCGAGGGCGTAGCCGGGGGCGCTGCTGGCGCTGCTGTACCCGGCATCGCAGGGCAGCCGCAGCCGGCCGCCCACCGCTGTCGCCAGGGTGAGGGTCGGTAGCTCCGGGCCGATGCCCGCGGTGAAGTCGTCGGTGATGCTCGCGGTGGGGAGCAGCCGCGGGGCGCGCTGCACGGTCGGCGGCTGTGGGTGTCCTCGTCCCAGACGTGCCACGACCCGGCCCCTCTCTCAGACCGTGGCCGCGCGCATGGCCGCGGCACGAGACATCAGCGGGCCCGGGGGTGGCACCACGTCGCCCCCGTAGAAGTCGTCGGAGGCGACGAGCGAGTTGGGTTCGTTTCCGTAGACCCCGACGTACTGGCCGGTGGCCACCGACGCATCGGTGTAGGTCCCGACCAGCCGGCCGTTGATGAGCACCCGGTGAGTCGAGCCGACGCTTTCCAGGCGGAGCCGCATCGGCAGGGCGATCGTGAGGGCTTGGGCGCCGGAGATGCTGGCGTAGGTGAACGAGGTGTATTTCGCCAGCTCCCAGGCCCCGCCGGCGGCGGCGTCCAGGTACGCCATGTAGTTCGCGCCGGCCGTGCCCAACCGGGTGGCCACGCCCCACCGTCGGGACGTGGTCGCGTCCAGCGTGACGAT
The DNA here is from genome assembly GCF_023243055.1 of Frankia sp. AgPm24. Taxonomy (NCBI): domain Bacteria; kingdom Bacillati; phylum Actinomycetota; class Actinomycetes; order Frankiales; family Frankiaceae; genus Frankia; species Frankia sp. AgPm24. Next base: position 1,437 of record NZ_JALKFW010000146.1, read on the forward strand.
GCTCATCTCGGCGAACTGGGCGGCCCCCAGTGCCACGGCCTGGTACTGGCCGATCACGAACGATCCGGCGGTGGCGCTGGTCAGCTGGCCACCGGTGACGGTGAACGCGCCGACCAGCGCGGTGAGCCCCGTACCGGCGGTGAACGAGTCCGCGACCGATGCCACCTCAGCACCTTTCGAAGGTCATCGACGCGCGGACGTTGACCGCGGCCGGGGCGGTGAACCGCAGAACAAAGCCGTTGGATACCGGGGAGTCGGGGCCGTCACCGAGGGGAAAGTCGTACCAGACCTGACCCCCATACGGGGTACACAGCGTCTCCTCGATCACGGTCAACGCCGTCGGTTCCGCGGTCCAGTTCTTGGCCGCGGTCGCCCCGACCGTGATCGCCCGCCCATAGAGCTGGACAGGCGTCACAGACGTGCTGTTCGTCCCGGGTGCGTTCGTCGCGAACGTCGACGCGCACAGCTCAATGAGCACGGGGCTGGCACCCGCGGCGACACCATCGAACCCAAACCGGAGTTTTTTCAGATCGATGCCGAACGAGGCGGGAGCGCATACCCCGAGAACCGATTTCGCCGTCGCTGCGGTCAGTGGTCCCACCGCGCCGCCCGTGACGATGCTGTATCCGGTTTTGGCCATGTCAGGCGGCCGCGGTGATGTTGATATCGGACACCTCGAACGTGCCCTGCAGCTCGTAGGCCTCGGGGGCGATCCGCTGGACGATGCCGGAGCCGGCCGCGGTGAGGTCGACCGCGCTCCCCCCCTGCGTCGTTGACAGGCTGAACGCGTCGCCGGACACGCTGATGACCCAGTAGATCGTGCCCTCGGTGAGGCCGGTGGGCAGCGTGCTGCCCGCGGCTAGGACCACGACCCTCTGTCCGTTGGACAGGCCATGCCCCGGCGCGGTGAGGGTGTCCGACGTGGCGCCGACGAAAGGCTTCGGGGCGAAGCCGCCGTTGGGGATCATGCCGTAGAACGTGCCGGTGGTGACCGCGGACCACAGACCCAACCAGGCCACGGTCGCCCCGGCCGGCACGTTGAACGACTCGGTGCCCGTCAGGGACACCACCCCGCCGCTGGCGGCGTCCCAGGCGATGGCCTGCCGCGCGTACGCCGGCGACCCGCCGGTCAGTTCGTTCGTGCCGGTGGCGGAGTAGGCGCTGTGCAGGCTCGCGTAGGCGCCGAGGCCTACCAGCGCGGTGAGCGCGGTGTTCTTCGCAGCATCAACAAAAACAGGCATATCAGGTCCTTTCGGGGGATGGTCAGGCGCCGAGTTCGCGGGTGATCTCGCGCGTCAGTCGCTGGGGCAGCTCGACCCGTTCGGCCTCGGCGGCCGGGCCGAGCATCGGCTGCGCCCCGTGCTGGGTGGTGCCGAACTCGTGGAACAGGCCGTAGAAACCGTCACCGGTGAACCCGACATCGCCGGACATGCCGTCGCCGTCGACCTGGGAGCCGATGCCGTAGCGGCGCAGCGCACCGGTGCGGGTCGGGGCACGCCGCTCGGCGTCGGTCTGCACTGCCTCGAGGGACTGGGCGACGGCCCGCTGGACGCCGCGGCGTACCTGCTCCTGCACCCGCCGGGCGGCGGCGCGTAGGTCACCAAGACCCTCGATCTGCACTGTCTGGCGCCGGCCCATCGGGAGCCCTCCACTCGTCAACGAGACGTGCCATGGCGGCCGGGTCACGGCGGGCGGTCTGGTACCGGGCGACGAGCCGGCGGGACGGCTTCGACCCGACGGTGCGTGACAGGCGGGGCGCGGGTGGATGCCACAGATGCCACAGCACCCCCGGCAGCCGCACGCCCTGGCCGAGTAGCGCATCGGCCGCCAGGCCCAGCGCCTCGTCCTCTCCACCCCAGCCGGCGAACCGCGGGTCGAACCCGCCCACCTGCTCCCAGGCGTCGGCGCGAATCACGAGCAGGCCGCCGCCGCGCATCCCGACGTATGGCCGTTCGGCGAGCGCGCCCCGGGTGGCGCCGGCCTGCTCGACTGGCTCGCCGGCGAGGACCCGGGCGGTGGTCTCAGGGGAGAGCCGGCGGACCTGCCGGTGCGGCATCACCCACGGCGCACCATCCGCGGCCAGCGTCACCGCCTGGGCCAGCACGTCCGTCGGGGTGACCCACACGTCCGCATCGGCGATGACCAGCACCCGGGCGGTGCAGCCGGTGAGCGCGGCTCTGACGGCGGCCGACTTGCGCCAGGGCCCGGCCGAGGCCGGATACTCCCCGACGCGCAGCTCCCACCCGGGGTGGGTGGTGCGCCACCGGTCGGCGAGCCAGGACCAGATCCGGTCGCGGTCGGCGCCATCGGGCCGGAACGGGACCACCACCGCAGCGCTCAGAGGGCGGCCCGCACGCAGCAGTCCTTCGCCTCGAGCAGTTTCCGGAGCCCGGCGGTGAGCTCCGGGCCGTCGGGCAGGGCGCGCACCAGCTGCGCGGCGAGCTGCCCCACGGGACGGGAGAGATCCTGCAGGTGCGGGGGCAGGTGCTCCCAGGCGAAGAACCGCAGCAGGCCGCGGGTGGCGGGGTGCCGGTCGGCGAACTCGTCGGGGCTGGTCGCGTCGCTGTTCGTGGTCATGGTCGTGTCTCCTGCGGCTGGTAGGGGGCGGGGTCGTGGACGAGGCCGGCATCGGGCGGGGAGAGATACCACCAGTGCTCGCGGAACACTTCGGCGAGCAGCTCGGCCCCGCCCTGCTGGTAGAGCTGGCCCCAGGCGCGCCAGTGCGCGCCCATGTCGGCGGGCAGGTCGGGAGCGGCCCGGTACGCCGCGGCGCCGTTGCGTGCCTTGCGGGCGAACTGCTCGGGGCTGCGGACCGGGAAGTGGCGTACGGCCAGCGCCGGCGGCCGGCCGGCGAGCGTGTCGACGATGGCCTGCGCGGAGGGCAGGCTGACGCCGTGGTTGCCCTGATGGACCGTGGCACCCGGCTCCCACCGGAACGCCACCTTCGGGAGCGGCGCCGGGCTGGGCTTGCGCCAGGTCATCGACCGGAACGGGTCCGGGGTGTCCTTGTCGAGGGCGGTACGCAGGTGGTCGGTCAGGGCCGCGTAGGCGACCGGCGGGCGCACCGCGGCGAGCACGTCGGCAATCCGCCCGCCCTCGGCGTGCCAGAGCTCGTCGGCGTCGAAGGGGACGATCCAGGTCGCGCCCATGGTCGCGGCCGCGAGGGTGGCCAGCCGTGTCATCTTCACGCCCTGGTAGTAGGCCGGGTCCCGGTCCTGCGTGACGACCAGCGGCAGGTCCCGGGCCAGCTCGTGCAGCAGCTGCAGCGTGCCGTCGACAGAGCCGTTGTCGGCGACGAGTAGCTGGTCGACCTGCCCGGCCATGTGCCGCACCGTGCCGGCGATGACATCGGCCTCGTCGCGGACCATCGCGATCCCGACCACGGTCATCGGCTGGCGCTCTCAGCTCGAGCAGCCGCAGTGCCCACCTGGGCCCACCGGCCGGCTGCAACAGTCGCACGACCCAACCGCGACGAGGATGGGCTCACGGAGCATCGGCCAGCGTGGCGCCGGCCCGTCATCGAGGACCAGGCCGACGTTGCGGGTGCGGTCGGGGGTATCCGTGCGGGTGTGCCGCTGCCCGTCGTCCGGCGCCATGACGCCGATGATCCATCCGCCGGGTGTCGTCGCAGCCACATCAGTACCCCGTTCCTACGCGTGCGGTCCCGATGTGCTCGACCTGCTCGCCGCTGTCCCGCCCGCCCCAGAACCCGAACCGCACCTCGTCACCGGGCACACCCCAGGGCAGGCCGGTGTCGAGCAGGCCGAGGCCGAACCGGCCTTCGGATTCGGGCCCGGTCGGCCAGCCGGCGGTGCACAGCTCCCGCCGGTACAAGCACGGGTTGGTCGTGAAGAACTGTCGGTGCTCGAGCCAGGCGTGCTCGCCGTCGCGCACCTCGGTGTAGTCGTCGGGGTGCTGTTCGACGATGCCGCCGGCGGCCCGCTCGGCCGGGTTCCAGGGCTGGCGGCGTAGCGCGAGCTGCGCCAGGTGGGGGTGCGCGGTGAGCACGTCGGCCATCGCGCGCAGATCCACCGGGTGGCGGAACACGAAGTCGTCCTCGAGGTGGAAGACGAAACACTCCTCGTCCGCTTTCGCGAGGAGGGTGATGACAATCCATGCCCATCGGAGGGAACCGCCGAACCCGGCACGGCGGTTGCTCGCCGAGATCACCCCGGCCTGTGGGTACCGCGCTTTGAGTGCCTCGCGGTGCTGGGCGTCGCCCGTGTCGTCGTGGATCATCCATCGGGTGATCGGACCGCCGAGGCTCCACTGCGCGGACTGCAGGGTGCGGTCGAGCAGATCGTCACGGCCGTCGGTCATCACCAACACGGTGATGTCCACGTCAGCTCCTGGCCAGGGTCACCCAGATGGCCGCCGCCTCCCTGAGCAGGGGGACAGCCTCGGCGCCGGACAGACCGTCGGCCGCCGCCTCGAGCTTCCTCGCGATGGCCGCAGCTCGGTCCAGCGGGACGGCCGCGGCGCCGGACAGATCGTCGGCCGCCGCCTCGAGCTCCCCCCGCGGCGGCCAGAACGCGACGTATCCCCGGCTCCCCTCCACCGGGAGGGCGGTGCGTGCGGCCTGCTCGTCGACATAGAGCGTGGCCGACGTGATCCAGGGGGTGTCCTCGCCGTCGGGCAACAGACGGTAGTTCACCGTCCAGCGCCCACCGGGGATTTCAGCCCACACGCGGGTGAGCACGGCCGGGGCGACGTCGGCGCCGTTGTTCGTCGTCGGGTCGACGAGGACAAGGACCGTCCGGCCGACGGCGGGGGTGTAGTACATGCTGTCTCTCTTTCAGGGGACGGGGAGCCCGTTGGCGCGGGCGATGGCGCGGTGGGCGGCGAGGCGCGCTGTACGGGACGGCGCCCGGTTGCGGGAGCCGGGGCGCACGTGTGCCCGGTAGACGGCGCTGGGGATGGCCTCGAAGGTGGCACCGGTCTGCCAGACCCGCACCCACAGGTCCCAGTCCTCGGACCAGGGGTAGTCGTGCCACCCGCCGGCCTGGTGGACGAGGGCGGTGCGCACGAGGGCGCCGATGACGAGCCAGTTGCCGGCGGCGAGACAGTCGGCGGTGCAGCCGTGGCTGTGGCCGGCGACGGTCGGGACGCGGGCCGGATCGGCGTGACGGCCGCGGACGTAGCGGACCGCGGGGGCCCGCACGTCGGCGCTGCCGGTGGCCATGGCAGTGAGGTAGTCGGCCTCGAGCTCGTCGTCGGCATCGAGGTGGACAACCCAGTCGGTGGCGACCTGGGCCAGGGCGCCGTTGCGGGCGTCGTGCAGCGTGTCCGCGTGGTGGTGCACGACCGGGACGCCGAGGGCCTCGGCGCTGGGGATGGCCCGGGTGCGGGCGAGCTCGACCCAGGAGGGCGCGCCGTAGGTTGCGACGGCCACTGTCACGTCCACAGTGACCTCCGCGCGGCGAACAGCGGGGCGCCTTGGCGCATCCGCGGCCGCCGCCGCCGGTACATGTGATCCGACGGGGCTTTGCCGTAGTCGGGGTGCAGGTGCTCGACATGGCTGTTTGCGGCGAAGGCCCAGACACCGCGGTGGCGGGCGACCTGCACGAGCTCGTCGTCGCAGTACTCGTGCCAGTAGCCCTCGTGCAGGATCTCGCCGGCACCGTCGGCGGTGGCGCCCTGGTCGGCGTAGGCGCGGGTGACCAGGCTGTGGGTGGCGTGCTCGCCGGCGACCACCCTCGGGTTGCCCATGTCGTTGGTGCCCACTACGCCTATGCCGTCGGCGAACTGGTCGAGGGCGGCCTGGTACCAGCCGGGGTGAAACTGCAGGTCGCAGGCGGCGAGGAACAGCAGCGGCCGGTCGGTCACCCGATAGCCGAGGTTGATCTTTCGGGCGTAGTCGCCGCGGGCGAAGCCGACCGACAGGGCCCGCCCGCCGGCGCGGTCGACCTCGGCGACGACCGCGTGGTCTCCGGGGGTGAGCAACCACAGCACCTCAGCGGCGGGCACCGTCGCCTGGATCGAGGCGAGCAGGGGCGCGACCCGGTGGGGCCGGCCGAGCATCGGGACCAGGATCGTGAGCTCGGCGCCCTGCTCGTCGGTCACGACAGCTCGGTGTCCGGCTCGGCCTGGACTTCCACCAGCTGAGCCTTGCGGTAGCGGGGGGTGGAGGGTTCGACCACCGAGTCGACCCGGAACGTCTGGCCGGCGCCGCGGAGTTCGTCGCCGCGGGCGAGGTCGGCGTCGGCCTCGGCGTAGCCGGTGTGCGTCAGCTCGGCGCCGGCCTGCGCGGCGAGCGTGCGCTCGGCCGCCGACGCCTGGTCGATTTTCATGGGCAGGGTGCCGACGAGCAGCAGGTCGACGGTCTGCCCGCCGGCGCCGTCGTCCTCGGCGACTGACCGCCACACCTCCACGTCCCGGTTCAGCAGGTGGCTGATCTTCACCAGCACACCTCCGACGGCTGGGCCGGCAGGTCTCCCTCGAGGGAAACTGTGCCGACGCTGAGCCGCCCGGCCGCCCGGCGCACCGTCACCCGCTCGGCCCGCGTGAGGTACAGGTCGGGGCTGGCGTTCGCCATCTGCCAGCTGTGGTCGCCGAGGGTTTCCCCGGTGAGGCCCTGCGGGTTGGCCACCGCCCGCTGGACCATGGCGACCACCACCGGCACGACCACGTCCGGGGTAGTCGCGGTGACCCCGTCGTCGGCCACCCAGTCGAGGCCGGCGACCTGGCGGACGAGCGCGGACGCGTCGCCGAGCCGGACCGTGATCCGTCCCTGCTCGCCCGGGTCGTCGACCTCGCCGACCCGGGCGGTGTAACCGTCCAGGTCGACCAGCGGAGGCAGCGACATCAGCTCAGGAGGTCCCGACCAGGCCGAGCTTGAAGGCCCGGCGGATGTCGGTGCCGGCCTGATTGTCGGCGACCACAGCCGCGCCGGCGAACGTCGACAGCACGCTCGAGTCGGACAGGATGTCCGGCGCGTACTGGAAGATCTGCCGCATCCCGATGCCGCCCGCCGAGGTGGTCGCGGACTCCCGGGCGCCGCGCGGCGCGACCGGCACCCGGTTGGCGAACACGAACCCGGACTGGTGGTACAGCACGGCGGTTCCCGGCTCGATGCCGTTGGACTCCACCCACATGAACCCGCGCCACCGGCCGATGATCGCCTCGCGGAGAGCGGTCTGGTCGCCGGCCGCGTCCGCCCGGCTGAACGTCTCCTGCTTGAAAACGAGCTCCGCGAACTCGGGGCTACAGGCAGCCCACCGGTCCCCGTTGGGCGCGTCGGCGCGCCCCAGCGCGGTCCGGGCCTCCAGGACCGCGTCGTCGACGTCGGCGACGCCGATGTTGCCGACGTCGACCGGCAGGTCGTTCATCTTGTTGGCGAGCAGCTGCTCGGCGCCGGTCGCGACCGCGCTGACCTGCACGCGGGTCACCTGCCGGGCGAAGTCCTCGAGGCGCAGCGTCGCCTCCTGATCGCTGATCCGCTTGGCGTGGTACAGGTGCTTCACGGTCACCGGCACCGGGATCTCGGTCACGTCGTCGTACGTGATCGTCTGCCCGGGTGCCGTCTGCTCCCGGGCGGTGCCGGGCTGCGGCACCCGCACGGTGATGGTGTCCCCGTTCGAGCCGGAGAACTCCTCACCCGGGATGGTGGTGACGGTCCGAGGCAGCACGAGCGTGCGCGTCAGCAGCTCGATCGCAACCTCGGAAATGCCCTGTGCGGTAAGGACCGCCACGGTCTACCTCCTGCGTGTGTGTGCCCGCGGCGGTCTGCGCGCGGGGTTGATCAGAACGGTCGGGAGAGAATCGACGCGGCCAACTTGCCCGCGTCGACCTTGTCGCCGGCGTCGGCATTCGGTGCCGCGCCGCCGCGCAGGTCCTCCCGCGGCCGGCCTCGGCCCGACGGCCGCGCCCGGTCCCCCGACGCGCCGGCGCCGGCGTCACTGTCGCCCTTGCCGGTGTCGGTCTTGTCGGCGCCGAACGTCGCGCGCAGCTCGTCGGCGTCGGCCTCGAGTTCCTCGCGGCTGTCACCGACCAGGCGCCGGGCCTGGGCGACCGTGAGGCCTTTCTCGGCGCCGACCTCGATCCGCAGCAGGCGCCCCTCGGCGTCCGCGGCGCGTTTCTCCGCCACGGTGACCGCGTCCTGCAGCCGCTGCGTGTCGCTTTTGTCCTTGTCCTCGAGGCCCTGCAGTTTCGTGCGCAGGGCCTTGAGTTCCTTCTCCGCGGTCTGGCGGGCCTTGCGTTCGGTGGTGAGTGCCCGCTGGCTACCGCTGTCCCCGCCTCCGTCGCCGGTGCCGGTCGACGTCGCGTCGTCCTGCCCGTCGTCGGTGGTGGTGTCGGTCTGGTCGTCGTCGCCGGCCATACCGGTCCTCTCTGTCACCCGCCATCACGGCGGTGTGGTGTCACCCCGCCATCGCGGCGGGGACGGGCATCGCGCCCGGTTTGCTCGGCGTCCCATCGCGGGGCGCAGAGGTCTACTCGTCGCCGTCGCTGTCGCGGCGGGCGGCGTCGGGGGGCCGGGTGAACGTGACGGGCTGATCGTCGACCAGGCGTTCGCCGGCGTGGGCGTGCTGCTCGGCGTCGCTCTGCTGGGCGAGGGCGTCGTCAGGTTCGTCGGGGGCGGGTGGGTGGCTCAGCGGGGATCACCTCCAGATCGATGACCCGTGCGGGTCCGGGCCCAGTGTCCGCAACGACGCGCATCGTCAGGCCGCGCTCGAGCAGGAGCTCGGCCTCGTAGTCGGCGTCGGAGAGCTCGACCGCGTGGGTCCTTGCGGGTACGCGGACCCGGAACGTCGCCGGCGCGCTGCCGCGCTGCAAGAACTCGCCGAGCACCGACGGTTTCGCGGTGGTGCTCACGTAGGCGTGCTCCACCCACTCGGCGCCCACGAGGCTCTCGCCCCACGCGTCCCCGAATACCGCGCCGCCGTCCTTGATGGCGCGGCTGACCTGCACGTCGGCGGTGAGCGCGGACCGGCCCATGACCCGGTCGATCTCGGTGGTCCACTCGTGGTAGACCGCCTGGCCGAAGTTGTCCGGATCGAGCTTGCCGGCGAACCGGCGTAGTACGCCGTTGAGGTTGGCGTACGACGTGCCCTTGTACTGGCGCAGCGTGGACCGTTCGTCCAGGCTCCACAGATCCGCTCGGGCCCGGTTCAGTCCCTCAGGGGCGGCGGCCAGGGCGCCTTCGCCCTCGAGTGGTGTCGGCCTCGGCACGGCCGGGGCTGGTGCGACCACCGGTGCCGGGGGCACCTCGGCCGCCGGGGTGGGCCGGGGGAGGTCAGGGGTGCGGGGGGTGTCGGCGCGGCGGCTCTCGGCCAGCGCGCGCCGAAACCGGTTGAGCTGGTCGTCACGGCCAGCCGCGGAGTCCTGCCACAGCTGCGCCCACTGCCCGGAACTCGCCGGCAGCGTCGACCCCTCGAACACCGGCTCGTTGGTGCAGGCGCAGTGGTCGTGGGCCTGGAACGCGCCAGTGTCGGATTTGTAGACCGGGCCGCGGCTGGCGAGCATCGCGCAGAACGCGCACGCGCGGCCGCTGGTGACGCGGGCCCAGCCGAGGGCCTGCGGGTCCGCGCGGACCGTGTCCTCCACGGTGCGGCGGCCGCCACTGAGCACGAGGCGGGCCGCGGCGCCGGCGGCCTGGACCAGGCCAGTGGCGCGGGCCTGCGCCGGGGTCTGCCCCGCACCGATCGCCCGCCGGGTGCCGGCCAATCCGGTGGAGACCAGCGCCGTTTTGATCAGGCTCTCGGGGGGCCGCGGTGCCCGCCGAGGAATGATCTCCCCCACGATGCCCTCGGCCGCCCGGATCTGGCGGTAGTAGGCGCTGGCCAGGCCGGTGCTGGTGTCGGCGCGGTTCAGGATCAGGCTCGTCGCGGCCTGCGCGAACGCGGCGAACGACTCGTCGCTGCCGTCGAACAGCGGCCAGACGGTGCGCAGATCCTTAGTGGTGGCCGCGCGGAGTGCGAGCTGCTGGCGCCGATACTGGTCGGTCAGCGCCGTCGCCTCCGCTACGGCGGCCATCACAGCGACGCATCCGCCGGCACGGCCGGCGCCGGTGTGGGTGTGGTCAGCGCCGAGGCCTGCTCGTCGAGAAGCCTGTTCATCTGCGCGAAGGCGTCGCCTTCGGCGGCCGCGGCGCGCCACCGTTCGACCTGCTGCTGCGAGACCCCGGGCAGCATCTCCCACAGCTCCGCCGGCGGCACACCCAGCATTTGGGCGATCTTGCCGAGGGCGTCGGCGACCTGCGCCAGTGACCGGGACTCGGTGTCGCGCCAACGCACCTCGGCGTCGTCGGGCACGTCGACACCGATCATGCTTCCGCCGAGCTGCAGCGCCTGCTCCCAGCCCTCGCCGGCGACGGTCTGCGTCTCGGACAAGGCCCGCCGGTGGGAGGCCTCCGCCGCGGCCAGCGCCTCAGCCGACAGGTTCACCAACTGGCCCAGGAGCTCGTGCGCCGGGGTTTGGCTGACCGTGGCCAGGTGCCGGATCGTGGCCTCCCGGCTGGCCAGGTAGCCGGCCAGGGTCGTCTCCCCGAACTCCCCGACCTTGACCTCCGGGTCATCGAAGGTCATCAACCGGCTGGCCGAGGCCTTCAGTCGCTGCGTTTCGGACTCGGCCAACCAACCGATCACATACCGCTGGCGGAACGCCCCGTAATGCTGGGCGACGAGCAGCCCGAACGTGGTGATGTTGATCTGGTCCTGCAGAAACATCAGCGGTTCGACGGCCCCGCAGACCTCGTCGTCCAGGTCGTCGCTGTCGCGGATGCGCACGACCGGGCACACCCCGGCGCCGTGCTCCGCCGGCACGCCGGCGAACGCGAGCGTGTCCGCGTCGGCGCCGGTCAGGTCGTAGACGGCCTCGGCGTCGTACAAACGCCAGCCCGACCGGCGCTGCTCGAGCGCGTACGCCGGCCACTCGTCGTCGGCGCCGTACGCCGCGGTGAGCCGCCGCGGGCTCACCCCGCGCAGCACCGGCATCGGCTCGCCGGCGCGGGTGCCCGGCAGGACGGTGACATACGAGGCGCCGTAGGCGATGGCGGCCCGGTGCACCCCGATCTGCCGGGCGTCCATCCGGTTGGCCTGCCACACCCGCCAGGCCTCCACGTTGTCCGCCTGGCGGGGCAGACGAAGCCCGTCGACGTACATCGACTGCACCCGGGAACCGACGACGAACCGGAGCATGTTCACCCGGCCGAGGCGGGCCAGGCGGTGCAGCTCCAGCGGGGTGTCCGCGGGCAGACCGGACAGGATCTGGTCCGGCTCATCACGCAGGTAGCAGCGGATACGTGCGAGCCGCGGACGCTCCTGGTCGCGCAGCTCGAGCAGATACCGGGCCCGGTCGACAGTCTCGGCCGCGGACATCACCATCGGACAGGGCCTCCTTTCAGAAGGCGGCGCGGCCGGTCTTGCGCCGGCGCCGCTCCCACTTGGGGTCGGCGAGGACCAGGCGGCGGACCATTCGCGCGCCGGCCGCGCACACCGCGAGGTCGATTTTCTTGGGGGACTCGCGTGACTCCTTGCTGATGGACACGCCCCAGCGGTTGGGGTGGCGCCGCGCGTTAAGCACGTGCCGGGCCAGGCGACTGTCGCCGTCGTGGGTCAGCTCCCGGTCGCGCACGTCGGTGTGCATCCGCTCGACCGCCTCGGTGAACTCCGAGCCGCGGCCGCGCATGTCGAAGGCGACCGGGTGCCGGCGGCGGCCGCCGGTGCCGTCGACGAGCAGCTCCCGGCGGAAGTCCGTCGCCCAGGCATCGACGTAGGACTCGAACTCGGCGAGGTCGGCGAAGAACCCGACGACCGGGCGCCGGTCGAAGGCCTGGCGCACGACGCGGTCGACGTCGGCGCGGTCGACCTGCCAGTCCTGGCCGGCCGCCCCCTGCGGTTTCTCCCAGCAGCCCAGTACGACCAGGTGGCCGTCGGCCATCCGGCACCCGACCAGCCCGGTCGCGTCGTCGGTCTTGCTGCCATCGAAGAACATCACCAGGGGGTCGCTGTCGTCGACGACCACCTCGGGCTGGGCGCAGGCCGCCCACTCCTGCCGCGACAGCCACGCGTCGACCGCGGCCGTCGGTTGGTTCAAAAAGTAGCGGCGGGCGTCCTGGACGTCTTTCGACAAGTTCCAGAACTCGTTCTCGATGATGCTGTCGAGGTCGAGGGCAGGGGCGAACGGGCCGTACACCTCGGCCAGCGCCGCACGCAGCGACGCCCGGTCGGTCAGGTCGACGTCGGGCGGGGCCTCGCGATGGTCGAACAGCATGCGGTGCTCGCGGGTGCGGCCCTCGGCGGTGAGCCGGGCCCGGTCGTGCAGGCTCTCCAGCGTGCTGCCCTCGCCCGGCTGGTACGTCGTCGACGTCAGCAGCGCCCACGGTGAGGCGGCCCTGCGCTTGCGCAGGTTGCGGTCGACGGTGGTGTACATCCGGCGCAGGTCCGGCAGCGTGTAGAGGTGCGGCTCGTCGAAGACGGCGAAGGATTCCTTGCCGCCGTCCTTCGCGGCCGAGCTCGCGGTCGACGGGATGATCTCCCCGCCGTCCGGGAGGAACACCCGAGTGAGGCCGGCCGCGCCGGTGGGCAGGTCCTCGCCGAGCGGACCCTCGGCCAGGTTGTAGTAGATGTTGTCGTAGGTGTTGCCGGCCTGGGTTTCCTCGGTGGCCAGGCAGCGGATGATCGGGTGCACCACCGGCAGGGCCATCGGCTCGCCCGGCTCGTACTCGTAGGCCCAGTCCCGCCAGACGTACCGCTCGCCCCCCTCGGCCCACCCCGCGAACCGCACCGGGGCGAAGGCCTCGGCCAGCGCGATGAACCCGGCCAGCTCGCTCTTGGCGCGGCCCTTCGCGCGGGAGACCACCGCGGTGTCGTAGAGCCGGCGGCCGTTCTCGTCCAGGGCGTAGCAGTCCAGGATCAGCCCGGCGAACTCGTCGTCTAAGGGCAGCGCGTCCGGCCCGGACAGCGGCCGGCCCTGCACGTCGCCCGGCCCGTGCACGCACCAGGCCTCGATCCACGCGAGCGTGACACCCAGGGCCCGGTGCCGGTCGTGGCCGGGCGCCCGGACGAGCTCACGCACCATCGGCCAGGCGGCGCCGCCGAGCGGCGAGGTCAGTAACAGCGCCGGCGGGCCGGCCCGGCGCCAGCTTCGGCCGCTCGATCACGATCCGCCCGCGCAGCCGGTCAGCGTGGGTCGCACCGAGCAGGCTCTCCGACAGCCGGATCTCCACCAGGAGCTCCTTGGCGGCGCGCACCTGGTGCTCGTTGATCGCCCGCCAGTAGCCATCGACCAGCGGGGCGAGCATGTGCAGGCGCTGCCAGTCGGTGGAGATGAACGCCGCGGCGTGCGGTGCCTCGGTCCACGTGCGGTACCAGACCCGGGTCGCCTGCAGGTAGCGGGTCGCGTACGGCAGCGGCGGTGCCTGGAACGGCAGCCCGTCCGCGGGCACCGTCACCCCGGCCGCCGCGGCCGGGTCGGCGTTGCGCCGACGGCGCCGCTCGGCCGGCGCAGGACCCTGACCCGCCACGCACCACCCCTCCCCTAGACATCACGCTCAGTCACCCCCGCCTGGTCACGCTGCGTGGAGGCCAGCACCCCCAGACCCGTACACACAGCGACTTGCTATGCCCACCGGCCCTTCGGCCGCCCTGGCGGGGGGCCCTCCCCACCCCCGACACCCCGCGACCATCACTCAGCGTGAGGCATGAGGCCTGGGTGAGGCTCGGGCGGCCGGCGGCGCGCGGCGTGCCGCGCGTTGCTCGCCGCGGCGCCCTGACGGCCGGTGCGGGTGGCGTGGCAGGGCTGGCAGACCCCACGCAGCTGGGCGTCGCGATGGTCATCGCGGTGGCCCGCGTGGTCCACCTCGGTGGACGGCGCGATCTTGCACAGGCGACAGGTCGGATCGCGGGCGAGGATGCGGCGGCGCGTCGCGGCCCAGCCTGCAGGCAGGGGGCTGCGACGGCGGCTGGTCATCGGGGGGCGGTGGGGGTCATGGGTGCTGGCCGGGGGGTAGGGGGTGGGGTAGCACCCATACCACTCGGCAGGCATGGGGATGGATCACGGGCGCGGTAGCCTGCCCCCTCACCAACGAGGGGGATATGTGATCAGGCGTGCGCTCTATGGCGTGATGGTCGGGGCCGGCCTGGTGCTGGCCACGGCATCAGGCTGCACCAGCAGCGGCAGCGACACAGCAGGAGGAACCACGGTGGCAGCGACACAGGCAGGTGGTCAGACGGGCGCCGCCGACGAGGCGGCGCTGATCGCTTCGCCCCAGGGGCAGGCCTTCGTCACCGCGTTCCGCGCGGCCTACCCGCAGCTGTCCACGAACCGACTGGACAAGCACATCGTGCGCAACGGCTCTCGCGTCTGCTCGGACATCACCGAGGCTGGCAGGGAGGTAGCGCTCAGAAGGCTGCCACTCCGTGTCGCCTACAACGGCGTCACGCCGGACGCTACGCAGTCACAGGCGATCTTTGATCTGGCCGTGGCGCACTTCTGCCCTGGCCGATAGCCCGACCACCGGCACCATCACCTGGTAGGTCGAAACCGTTTGCGGCATGGCTACCGCGCACGGTTGGAGGGTACCTGGTCCTGATCGGCCCGGCCTGCACCCCCGCGTTTGCTGCGGGTGTCACGCTCCAGGCGGAGCAGATCGGCCCAGGCCCACAGCGCCGCGCGGCCGCGCTGGCCGACCGGCACCAGCCGGGCCGCGCGGCCTCGTCGGCGCTTGCTCCACTGCTTGATGTGGTGCGCGGTGACCGGCGGACGCGCCTGGCCGAGCAGGACCAGTGCCTCCGCGGTGGTGACGTGGACGTCGTCAGGCCGCATCGGTGAGCCAGGCGGCGAGGTCTTCGTCGAGGGTGCGGGCGAGCCAGGCCCACTCGTCGTGCCGCGGGTCCGGGTTATACCGCCAAAGGTGGTGTCCGCCGCGGTGGCACCAGCAGCCCTCAGTCTGGCAGCGGCACGCGGGGTTGGTGCAGGCGATGATCTCGCGCTGGTGGTAGGCGCGTAGTCCCATGGTGTGGCAGATCGGGCAGGCCGCGGCCAGGACCCGGATCTGCTCGGCCGTGCCCACCGCGGCGCGCAGCCGGCCGCGGGCATATCGCAGTTCGTCGAGGGCGACATCGACGAGTTGGTCGTGTCCGGCGATCCGGTCGGCCTGCCGGGCGAGGTAGCGGGCCGCCAGCGGGACCAGGGGGCCCGGTCGGCCCGGCCACACCGCGGTCCGCAGGGCCGGGGTTGGCCAGACCAGGCCGCGGGCGTCGAGCCGGGCCGGGGCCCGGTCGGCCGGGCCGTCACCAAGAGTGCGGCGCACGGTGTCCTCGAGGGCCAGAACGGTCCGTGTGATCAGCGGGATGGTGTCGACCACATCCAGCCGGACCGGGGCGGGCGACTCGCCCGGGCCGGTGCTACCCGCGCAGCGTGGGCAGTAGGGGCGGGGATGCGCCGGGGTACTGTCCGGCGCCCAGGACCAGGGCGTCCCGCAGTCATGCGCCGGGGCGAGCGCGGACACTCGTGTCAGGCCGGGCGCTGGTGTGCTGCCGGACCGCTCGGCCCACCGCCGCGGTGTACCCGGGATTCGGTCGGCGTAGAGCTCGTCCCACCAGGACGCGATCTCGTGGGCTGCAGCGGCCAGGTACTCGACGGTGCGGTCCATGCCGTCATCATCAGCACCTATCGAACGCCGGGCCAGCAGAGGCCCTGGCTATCGTGCTGGCGTGGTGATCCCGGTCGGAAACCAGGTCCGACCGGGAGACCTACCTCATGTACGGGGGCGAAACAGGCCGCGCCGGGACGGTGCCATCGGTACGACCGGTGTCGGCGTTGGCTTCGGGGGCGCGATGCTCGCCGCGCGCAGCTCGGCGAGCTCACGGCGCAACACCGCCAGCTCGCCGTACACCCGCAGCAGCTCGTCGAGCAGCGCGTCGATGCGGTGGGTTGTCACAGCCGGACCGGCATCGCAGCGCTGCTGATCGTGATGCCGGCCGCGGACGCGGCGTCGACCACCATGCGCAGTAGCAGCGGCGCATGGTGGGCCTGGTCGGCCTCGAGGTAGACCAGGACACCCCCGGCCGGGGGTACGTCTGACGGCTGGCCGGGACCGGTCGCGTCAGTTGCCATCGCTGCTGTCGTTCTTGCCCCAGGTGCTGGCCGTGGTGTCCTGCCGGTAGGACCGCAGGTCGCCCACGGCTACCGCAGCCTGGTGAAACGTGAGGCCCATCTTGTCGCGAAGCCAAGCAACCACGATCGCGTCGTGCTCGGCGGCCTCGGCGGCCTCGAAGGCCTGCCGGCCGATCTGTCGGGCCTCCTCGACCGTGACCTGACCGCGCCGGCCTGCCCAGGAAACGTGGATGAACGGTGCGCCGTCCTTGTTGACTCCGGAGGCGAACGCGAGGGCTTTCGGGTCGGCCTGGCGGGCTTCGGGCCGCGCGGTCACAGAGTCCCTGCCAGGGCATGCCGCGCGTGTGCTTCGCCTTCGGTGATCTCTCCCTGTTCGACCAGGGCCTCGATGCGGTGCCAGGTCTCCTGGCGGCATTCCTCGCAGTCGCATTCCTCGGTGTTGCAGTAGCCGTCGATGTACTCGGCGACGCACTCGACGGGATCCGAGGCCGGGGTGTCGGTCTCCTGTGCGGCCCGCGCTTCGTCTTCGGCGAGCTCGAGCGCCATCAGCTGCGCCTTGTCGTCTGCGGGGCCCGGATGGTCGAGGTCGAACTCGGCCTCGGGATAGTCGATCATTGAGTTCCCTCGGAGGTCGGGGTGGGTGCGGTGCCGCGGAGGATGGCGAGCAGACGAGCAGTCCAGCTCTCGCCGTCGCCGCTGCTGGCACCGGCGCTCATACGAGCTCGCCCGGGAACGCGTCCAGGGTGGCCAGGAAACGGCCGGCGCGCGGGCTCTCCGTCTCGCCCGCCGTGGTGGTGAACGACTGCCACAGCAGGTAGGCGGTGACGAGCCAGGCGATGCCGGTGCTGAGTTCACGCCTGTGGGGGGCGTCGGACCGGGCGATCAGCAGGAGGGCGTCGCCGGTCCACGAGTCCGGGGCGCCGCCGAGGGCCAAGGCCAGGTCGCCGAGGCCGTCGAGCGGGTGGTCGTCGGGGACCGCGGACGGCCGGCGGGGCCGGGCCGGGGCGGGGGCGGGCTGGTCGTCGGCCCACACGACCCGGGTGGATCCGCCGTGCCCGTGGACGCCCTCGATGGCGCTGAGGTTGTCGAAGTGCGCCGACGAAGGCGTGGCGCCGCGCCAGCGCAGGGACACGGTCCCGTCGGCCCACAGGACACCGTCGGCCACCCGGCCCGTGCCGGACACGCCGGACGTGTCGACGTCGCGCTCGAGCCAGAACAGCCGCGGTTCGGACATCGTGGTCTCCATTTCAGGTGCCGATCCTGCCGACCAGGTGCAGGTCATGGCCGGCTTCGGTGAGTGCCACTCGAGATGGGCGCAGGTCGCCGAGAGCGACGTACAGGGCCGTGGTCTCGGTGGTGGTGGGGGCCCGGTCTCGGTGGGCGATGCTGGCGTGGATCCAGGGCCCGTCCCACTCGTAGATCGAGACGAGGATCGACAGGCCGTCGGGGTGGACGAGCGAGACGATGGCGTCGATGCCGGGGGTGCGTGTGATCCAGCCGGCGCCGAGAGACGCCTCGAGGCTGCGCAGCATCGCGGCCTCGAGCGCGGCACCGTCGGTCATGCCGCGGCCGTGGTCTTGGCACGGCGGGCGGTGGCGAGGATACGACGGGCGGTGTCCGGGTTCATTCCGACCTGTGTCGCGAGATCCGCCGCGAGTCGTGTGGGTCGACGCGGGTCCTCGCTCGGTACCGCCGCGGCCAGGGCAAGCAGCTGCGCGGTCTTCGTCAACTCGGCCGGCGGGTCGCTGACCTGCGGCTCACTGGTCTGAGCCGACGGCTCAGGGTCTGGCTCGGATCGGCTCAGTACCGGCTCGGATTCCTGCGCGGGCTGGGTGGCCGGGCGGCTGAGACGGATCGCGGCGGCGCCGAGGGCGCACGCCGTGGGCCACAGGCCCAGGAGCGCGGGGGCGAGGCCACGGCCGAGGGCGTGGGGGCTGGTCGTGAGCAGGGTGCACCAGGCTGCGAGCAGCGCCGGTCCGACGAGACCGGGGACGACGGGCCACAGGCGGGCGTCGGCGCGTCGGCGGGCCCGGGCTTCCCAGGCGGCTGCGGCGGCGAGGGCCAGCCCGGCGCCGGCGGTGACCGCGGCGTAGCCCGGAGGCTGTCCGGCCGTTGCGGCGACCGTGGCGACCGTGGCGGTCGGCACGGCCGCCACGGCGGCGAGCAGGATCATCAGCGCGGTGTCCCACACGGTGTCGGCGCTGAGGTGGGTGGCGGCCCAGTGGCGGACGTGGTCCGTCGCGGTCCAGTAGCGAGGGTTCTTCTCAGGCGGGCGCATGCGTTGCGGTCTCCTCGCTCGTTGCGATCCTTTTCGTGGTCAGGGGGTGGCGCGTGCGGCCTTCGCGAGGGCCGCGACGGCGCGCAGTTCGGTGTCGTAGGGCAGGTCCGCGGCGTCCGGATCGCCCACGAACCGCTCGGTGATCTCGCCGTTGTCGCGGCGCCGGCTGGCGCTCCACACGCGGCCGTGGATGTCCGCGCAGGTCACCCAGGCCACTTCGACCCGGCCCGGGTGCTGACCGAGCTGGTGGGTGGCGGCCTGGTGGCGAAGCCGGGCGCGTTCGCCCGGGCTGACCGCGGTGGAGTACACGATCCACAGCTCGGTCAGCAGGGCGTAGGCGTACGGCGTCGGCAGGTCGGTGGCGAGCTCGTCGCGGACCAGCCCATCCATGATCACCGGGAAGCTGTTCGGGTCGAACACGGCGGAGATCATGTTCACGGTGCTGGGCCGGATCTGGCCCTGGTCGTAGACGAACGACACGAACGGGTAGAGCGGCGCGTCCCACTCGGTGTGCTGATCGAGCAGGTCACGGACGGCCCGGGCGAACAGACGGCGGCTGGGGATGCTGATCGAGTAGCCCGTCACGGTGCGGCCTGGACAGGTGCGGCGGCCCCTGCCTTCCGGAGATGGTCCAGCGCGGCCACAAGCCCGGCACCGAACCCGGCCGTGCGGCACACGCGGCACTCCCAGTAATCCGACAGGCTGAGCTGGGCCACGCGGAGCTCGTGCACCCGGGCGAAGGCTTGGGCGACGTCCTCGATCGACTCGCCCGGCGCGGGGGTCAGCGGGAGGCGCGTCGGCGGTTGAAGCGGGCCGGCGGGCCGGGGCGGACGCGCCTGCGCAGCTGGGGCCGGCATGTCAGGCACGGCCGTGGCCGGCCCTCCGGGTCCGTGCCCGCCCACCCGTCGCACGTCTCGTGATGCTCCGGGGCGGGGGGATGGTCGGCCTGGGCATACGCCTCGTCGGCGTCCGCTGAGCAGACGGGCCAGGACATGGTGGATCACCTCCCGCACGGGAGTGTGACCGGCAAGTCCGACAAGATCCACGATTTTTCCCTTTCGTGAAGGTCAGGCGGCGGCTGCCGACCGCCGTTCGGGCTGGACTGCCGGGGCTGAGACCGGCTGTGCAGGCTGGACGAACAGGCGCAGCGCGAGCTGTCGCCACGGCGGATTCGTCGAGGGGCGTCGGCGGACCCGTCGATCGGTGACCAGATGCAGGGGGGCCAGGACCGGCGCCGGGGCGGGAGCTGCCACGGGCGTACGGGCCGGAGCCGGAACCGTCCGGCGGGGCACCCCGGCGGGTCCATCGGGCTTGGGCTGGTTCAGGCGGCTTTCGCGGTCGTTGCGGGTGTCGTCGCCGACCTGCTCACCCCGGCAGGCCGGGCAGACCCCGGTCGCGGACAGCTCGACACCGGCGTGCTCACGGCGGTCACAGAGCCGCCGCGGCGTACCGCCGGTGGCCGGCGCCGGATGGTGCTGCGGGGAAAGCGAGGCCGAACGCCCACGCGTGCGCACGCGTGGGCTGTTACCCGTGTCGCCACCACCACCCTGAGCGGGTGGTGGCGACACAGAGGAAGAAGAGGAACCCGAGCCTCGCCGAGCCGCGCCTACCTGACCGGTCACACCAGCGGTCACGTGACCGGTCACCGAGCCGGACGCGGCGCGCGGACGTGCCGAGGCTGTCGGCTGCGGTGGCACGGCCGCGGCGTCCTTCGCGGCAAGCCGGGCCCGATAGGCGGCCTGGTTCGCCCGCTTGCGAGCCCGGTATCCCCGGACTTCCGCCGCGGTGCTCTGCCCCTTCGAGCCGGCCCAGTCCAGAACCTGATAGCCGCCGTCCGGGGTGCGTTCCCAGTGGCCGTGGCCCACCAGCTCGGCGGCGACCTGATCGGGCACGCCTTGGGGGTGCAGCATCTGCACATACGCCGGGCCGATCCGGCCGTCGGTGCCCTGGGCGTTCCCCAGTTGCAGCGCGCCGACGAGGACCCGGTGGGCGTGGTCGGACAGCTCCCAGAACTGCGGCTGGTGCAGCCACTCGCTACGCATCCGCGCGTCAACCACCGACGGACACCGCCTCGTACCCGCCGGCCGCGGTCAGCAGGACCAGGCGGCCGTCGTGCAGCGCGACGGGGATCCGTGTCGGATCCGCCGCGCGGCGCACGACGAACCCACCGGACTGCGCGGCGGTCGGGTGCTGGTGCACCAGGCCGTGACAGCCGCTGTTGTTACCAAGCCCGCACAGCGCGACGAGGTTCGCCGGGCTGTGCGCGAGTTCCGCGCGGGTGCCACCCATGCCCTTCGGGCGCCGGTGGTGCAGGGAGTACGGCCGACCCACCAGAGACGCCCCGCAGGACTCGCAGTGGTGCCCGGCTCGGGCCAGGACCAGCACACGGGTGGACTCGGGCACCTCGTCGGTGGTCCTGGTGGTCTCGGCCGGTCCGTCAGCGCCGGCGAGCCAGCGCGGACGCAAGCGCGAACGGCCGGTCACCGCGGCACCGCCGGCGGACGGGCTGGAGCCTGCGCAGGCACGGACAACGGCATGGTCGCTGGCTGGCATCCGTCCGGCTCGAGCAGCAGGACGTCCGATATCGACATCGGCCGTCGGAGACCGCGTAGCCAGCGCAGGCCGGTCGTCCACACCCACAGCAGCGTCCACAACGTCGCGGACACGGCCAGCAGCGCGGCCAGGACCGCGGCGGCCACCCACAGCGCACCGGCCACCGTCAGCAGCAGGTCGAGCCGGTCCGATTGTGTCGGTGTCATCGGTCGTCGCCCCGCAGGTTGGCGTCCGCCCCGAACGGCAGCTCGGTGCGGACGCCAACCCGTTCGCGGCGGGCCACGTCGAGCAGCTCCCGCAGGGTCTGCTCGGACACCGCCCGGCACGAGAGCTCGATCTCACGGATGCCGATGACCGGGACCCGAAAGCCGGTCGGCACATCGGTTACCAGCCTCACCGCGGCGAGGCTGACCACGGCCAGGATCGGGTCGTCCGGAGCGGACAGGAACCGGGCGACGTTCCCCAGCAGGCCGTTGAAGTGCGTGTCCGGGGGCAGGGTGGGGCTCAGCCGGACGGGCGCGGTCATCGGGTCCCGCCGGTGGTCTTGTCGTACAGGTCGCGCACGAACCGGGCGTCGCCGAGGGCGGTGTGCCGCGCGTCGGGTGGGCAGGTGACTCCCAGAACGGACGCGAGCATCCCGGTGGACCAGGGCAGGAGCCAGTCCGGGCGGGCGTTCCGTTCGGCGTCGGAGCCGGCCGGGGCGGCGTCGTGGATGCCTCGCAGGTAGCCGAGCGCGATCGCCCCGACGTCCACCGGGCGGTAGTGCCAGGCGGGGGCCTGGCTGTGCGCCCGCAACCAGTAGGACAACATCCGCGCGTCGAACTGGACGTTGCTGCCGATCAGGACGGCGCCGGCGGTGATCCGCGCGACCTCCCCGGCGACCGCCATCGGCATCGACCAGCGCCACCGGTCTGAACTCCAGCTCAGGCCGGCGGTGTTCACCACGCCGTCGTCGTAGTCCACCGTCGCCCGCCGGAGGCCCTCGGTGCGCTGGTAGAACCGGCCGATCTGCAGCGCAGCCGAGTCTGCGCGGGACAGATCCGGCTGCAGGTAGTACCGGTGCTCGACGTCGTCCAGCTGGGCCGACCGGTCACGGATGATTAGTGCGATCTCCCACAGCTGGTGGCGCTCGACGTCGAGACCTGTGGTCTCGGTGTCGACGAACACGATCCGGGGCGGATCGGTTCCCTTCGCAGCGGCGGTCATCGTGGCCCCTCTCGGTGTGTTGGAGCCGGCCCTCGTCAGGGACGGCCAGGTCTATCGGCGCCGGCGGTGTGCCTCGGCGTGCGGGCAGTCCGGCCAGTGCGGCCGCCACCGGGGCTGGCCCTCGGCCCGCCCCGCGGGCGGGCGGATGTGAGCGATTGGTGCGGCGCCATCGCGCCTGACCACCACCGGCCCGTCCGGGTCCGCAG
>NZ_JALKFW010000147.1:0-23276 GCF_023243055.1 Frankia sp. AgPm24
GAGGGGCGGGATCGCGGGGGACGGAGCGGCGGGTACGAGGAGAAGGCGGGGGAGTGCGGTCCGTCCCGGAATGGGTGGGTGGGTGTCTGCGGGTGGGGCGCAGACGGCACGGTCGGGCACGTTCGGTCGGGTGTTCTGGGGGGTCGGGGCGGGCTGGATCGTCCCTTGGTGTGCTGTTCTAGCCCCTATAGGAGTTCTTGAGGCTAAGCGGCTAACATTGCCGCTCTGACCGGGCGGAGACGAGGAGTTGAGACGCCAGTGTCCGTGCGGGGTGGGGAGCGCGGCCGGGGCTGGAGCGGTACCTGGGGGCGGTCTGGGGGGCGAGGCCGTCTTGCTCGGGTCGTCGCGCTCGCGCTCGCGGTCGCTGCCAGCCTCGTCGGGGCCTTCCTGGCGACCGTGCCGTCGGCCTCGTCCACGCCGGCCGGTTCGGCGCTGGTCGCCCCCGAGCCGTTCGACCCCGGCCCGCCGACCGCCGTCGCAGCCACGCCGGTCGGCGCCGGTACCTCCGGCGCGTCCCCGGCAGTGCACGCCCCGGCCGCGCCTACCCGATCCACCCAGGCTGATCCCCGGGCATCCCTACCGGCCGGCACCTCCACCGCCACCGGGAGATCGCCCGCCGCCACGAATCCGGCGGGGGTCGCCCTGGGGGCGGCCGCCTCGGGAACTGGTGCCGCCTCGGGAACTGGTGCCCCGGGCGGCGCCGGTCCGGGAACTACCGGGAAAGCCACGGGCACGCGGGACTCGGTGCGGCGGTTGGCGTCCGGGCGAACATATGAGCTGCATACCAACGTTGTGGTGACGCCGATGTACCGGGGCGGTGCGCGGCCCCTGGTGATTATGTTGCACGGACTGCTGAACAACGCCGAGACGTTGCGGCAGGCCTCGAGCGCTGACAGTTTTGCTGACAGCCACGACTTCGCGGTCGCGTATGGGGTGGGCGTCCACGAGGCGTGGAATGCCGGCGGATGCTGTGGGAATGTGCTGACCGATGACGTCGCGTATGTTCGGCAGATTGTGGCGGACGCCGCTCGGGTGACGCCGGTCGACCGGTCCAGGATCTACGTCTGGGGTTTCTCCAACGGTGGGATGCTCGCCGCGCGCATCGCCTGCGACGCGCCGGATCTCGTCGCCGGCGTCGGGATGGTCGGCGGTCAGGCTCTGGTGTCCTGTCCGGAGGTGCCGGTGCGGCTCGTGCACATCCACGGGACGGCGGACACGACCGTGCCCTGGCGCGGCGGCTGGTCCAGCTATCTGACGATGTTCCTGCCCGACGGTGAGACCGAGTCGACCCACTTCGCGCCGGGTTCGACGATCCGTCACGTCCTGTGGGACGGCGGGCACAGCTGGCCGTGGTGGGCCATCGGCGCCCTGTGGGACTTCTCCGCCCCGCTCTCCCTGGACGACGCGACCTCCGCCCCGGCGACGACGGCCACAGCAGCCGCGACGGGTGCGACGGGTATGACGGCCGGGACGGGTGCGACGGCCACTGCGGCCTCCGCATCAGCTACGACCTCGGCACCCGCCACGACGGCGGTCTCGGTGCCGGTCTCGGTGCCGGTGCCGGCGGAGGCGGTGGCATCCGGTGCGGTGGGTGAGGTGGTGGGTGCCGAACTCGTCCGCACCGGGTCAGGCGGGTAGGTCCGGGATGTCGTGGGGATCGCGCCGGGCGGTGCCGCCCAGGGGGAAGGGCGGGGCGGTGGTGGGCTTGGCCCGGTCACCGGTCACGGCGAGGCGGGCGGCTGACCGGAGGATGGCGCGGGCGTCGGGCGCGGGAAGGCCGAACAGGTCGATGGAGACGACCTGACCGAGCAGGCCCGGACGCGGGCAGTTCTCGACTCGGAAGACGAGCAGTTTGCGCCGCGCGCCGTCGGGATCGGCGGTCCAGGCGGCCTGCCATTCAGCCTGGCCGTAGACGGAACGGGTGTACGCCTCGGAAAGTACCGCGATGGTGCGGGCTGCCCGGCGAATGCCGTTGTGCATGCCGACGATCCAGTTCGATCCGGGGGTGAAGTCCCAGGCCTGGACGAGAATCCGGTAGCCGGCCTCCTCGAGCACCCATGAGATCCACTCCGCCCATGGCCGATCCCCCTGGGTGTAGGAGACGAAGAAATCCCACTGGGTGTCGTCGTCCAGGTCGTTCGTGTTGCCCCCGATCGTCACCCGTCCAGTGTGCCAGTCAGACCCACCATGCCCCCGTCGGTTCGCGAACAGCATGGTCACGCCGGGCGATGCCTGACGGCGGTCAGACGCGTGAGGTCACCGGGAGTCATCGGGGGAACGCGAGGTCGGACGGTGGAATGCGTCCGACCGTCGGATTGTTGTACGGACAATGACCGAAATTGACAAGGACAAACTGTCCTCCGACACCGACTCGCTGACGGACTTCAACCAGAAGATCATCGAGGAGTTTCGGGCCAACGGCGGCACGGTCAGCCAGTTTCCCGGTGGCGCTCTTGTTCTGCTGCACTCGACGGGCGCACGGTCCGGTCAGCCCCGGCTGAATCCGTTGGCACGCCTGGACATCGACGGCCGGACTTTGGTCGTCGGCTCCTACCTCGGCTCCGACGTGGACCCGGCCTGGGTCCACAACCTGCGGGCTCATCCGCGGGCCCGAGTGGAGATCGGTAACGGCGGCGGTACCGACGCGCGCGACGTGGTCGCCCGCGAGCTGGCGCGCGAGGAGCGGGACGCGCTCTACCCGCGGATCGTCGCCCAGGCTCCCGCCTTCGCCGACTACCAGGCCAAGACCGACCGCGTCATCCCCATCTTCGAGCTCGTCCGAACCTGAGCCCGAGCCACCCTCGGACGTCGGAGGCCGGACGTCGGAGGTCCGGGCGGGCCGTCCGGGCATCGGGCGTCCGAGGGCGCCTGGTCAGCCGAGCAGGGCGTCGATCGCGCGGTAGACGCGCTCCTCGGAGATGGGGTAGGGGGTGCGCAGGTTCTGGGCGAACAGGCTCACGCGCAGTTCCTCGATCATCCAGCGGACCCGGCGGATCTCCTCGGTCGGTTCGCGGCTGGCGGGGACGGTGGCGAGCAGTTCCCGGTAGGCCGCGGCGGCCCGGCCGACCGTCGCGATGTTGAGCCGGTCGCGGTTCGGATCGCGGGGCAGGCGTTCGAGGCGACGTCCGATGGCGGTGAGGTAGCGGATCAGGTCGGGTAGGCGGTCCGCGCCGGTGTCGGTGACGAAACCGCGATAGATCAGGCTGTCGAGGTGGGCGCGGATGTCCGCCGCCGCCGGAGCGAACGCCGCGGCCCGCACCTCGCGCAGACCGCCTTCGACGGTGTGCGCCAGGGCCAGCACCTCCTGTACCTCGCGGACCACGGTGAACGCCCCGTCCGGCAGACCGGCGCGGACGGCGGCGAGCAGCGCGGTGAAACCGGCCTCGTCCCAGGCGGGGCCGCCGGCGGCGGCGATCAGCCGGTCACAGGCGGCGCGGACACAGTCCTCGAGCAGGTCGGCGGCGTCGCGGTGTGGGTTGTGCGAAAGTGCGAGCTTGGCCGCGTTCGACAGCCGGCCGTTGAGCCCACGCATCGGGGACGGCACCCCGAGCAGCACGAGCCGCCGGGTGCCGGACCACATGATGGTGCGCTGCTCGGCCTCGGTGTCGGTGGCCCGCACGGCGACGGTGTCCCCCTCGTCCACCAGCGCGGGATAGCCGCGCACGATGTGCCCGCCGCGACGCAGCTCCACCACCTTCGGCAACGTGCCGACGCCGGTCCAGCCGCGCAGACCACGGCGTTCGATGCCGTCGGCGGCCGCCGCCACCGCGGCCCGGGTCCGCGGCCGCAGTTTCGCCTTGATCGCGTCAAGGTCCTTGCCTTCGGCGAGCACCTCCCCGCGCGCGCCCTCGACCCGGAACGTGACACGCAGATGATCGGGGACGGCGGTCAGCGTCCAGACGTCCCGGGGGATCTCCGGACCGCCCATCCGACGCAGTTCATGTTCGACGGCCACCAGCAGCGACGCCCCGCCCGACGGCGAGATGTGTTCGAGCACCGCCCGCGCGTAGTTCGGCGCCGGGACGAAACTGCGCCGGACCACCTTCGGCAGCGCCCTGATCAGCGCCGTCACCAGCTCCTCGCGCAGCCCCGGCACCCCCCAGGTGAACGGTTCGGCGTCGACCTGGTTGAGCACGGCGAGCGGGACGTGCACGGTCACCCCGTCGGCGGCCGAGCCCGGTTCGAACTGGTAGGTCAACGGCAGGGTGACCGCGCCGACCTGCCAGACATCCGGATACGCCTCCTCGGTGATGTTGCCGGCGCCGGAGGACACCAGCAGCGAGAGGGAGAAGTCGAGCTGACGTGGATCCTCGCGGCGGGCCCGACGCCACCAGGCATCGAAATGCCGCACGGACACGACGTCGGCGGGCACCCGCTCGGCGTAGAACGCGAAAAGGGTCTCGTCGTCGACGACGATGCCGCGTCGGCGCGCCCGATGTTCGAGCTCCTCGGCGTCGGCGAGCAGCCGCTGGTTGTGCGCGAAGAACTCGTGCCGGGTCTGCCAGTCGCCCTCGACCAGCGCATGGCGGATGAACATCTCCCGGCACAGCACCGGATCGATCTCGCTGTACCGCACCGGCCGGCCGGTGACGATCGGCACCCCGTACAAGGTGACCCGCTCGTCGGCGAGCACCGCCCCCTGCCGACGGGACCAGTGCGGCTCCCCGTAGGTGCGCCGCACCAGATGCCCCGCCAGCGGCTCCACCCAGTCCGGATCGATACGTGCCGCGGTCCGACCCCACAGCCTGGACGTCTCGACCAGTTCCGCCGCCATCACCCAGGCCGGCGGCCCCGCCGACCGCTGCTGGGCCTGGGCCTTGCTCTGGGTCTGCTCGTCGCCCGGATCGTCGGCCGGCTGCCTGGTCGCCTCGGTGCCGACGCGGGCACCTCGACGGGCCAGCGCCGAACCCGGCCACAGCATGAACCGTCCGCCCCGGGCACCGGCGTAGTCGCGGCGCTCGGGGTCGTAGCGGCCAAGATGCGACAGCATGCCGGTGAGCAGCGCCCGGTGCACGGCCACCGGATCGGCCGCCGACCCGTCCGGATCGCCAAGGTCGAGTTTCAGTCCCCGCGCGACGGCGGAGAGCTGCCCGTGGACGTCCTGCCACTCGCGGACCCGCAGGTAGTTGAGGAACTCGGTGCGGCACATCCGCCGGAACTGGTTCGCCGAACGTTCCCCGCGGGCGTCCCGCAGATACCGCCACAGGTTCAGATAGGCCAGGAAGTCCGACGTCGGATCGGCGAAGCGAGCGTGCCGTTCGTCGGCGGCCTGCTGATGCTCCACCGGCCGTTCCCGCGGATCCTGGATGGCCAGCGCCGACGCGATCACCAGCACCTCGCGCAGGCAACCCTGCTCATCCCCGGCCAGCACCATCCGCGCCAGTCGCGGATCCACCGGGATCTGCGCGAGGCGCCGTCCCAACGCGGTCAGCTGCCGCCGTCCCTCCGATGGGCGTCCGCGTCCAGCTTCGTGGTGAGGCCCGGGCTCTGCCCTGGGTTCGGGGCTGGCCTTGGGTTCGGGGCTGGGTTCTGGCTCGGCCTCGGAGGTCGGGACGGCGAAGGCGCCGAGCTCGGTGAGCAGCAGCTCGCCGTCATGGATCTGCCGAGAGTCCGGTGGGTCGAGGAAGCCGAAGGTGGCGACGTCACCGAGCCCGAGATCGGCCATCCGCAGCAGCACCGACGCCAGGTTCGTCCGCAGGATCTCCGGGTCGGTGAACTCCGGCCGCGTCTCGAAGTCCGACTCGCTGTACAGCCGGATGCAGATGCCGTCCGCGGTGCGGCCACAACGGCCCTTGCGCTGGTTCGCCGACGCCTGCGACACCGGCTCGATCGGCAGCCGCTGCACCTTCGTGCGCGCGCTGTACCTGGAGATACGGGCGTTGCCGGGATCGATGACGTACCGAATGCCAGGCACCGTCAGCGATGTCTCCGCCACGTTCGTCGCCAGCACCACCCGCCGGCCGGTGTGCGGTTCGAACACCCGATGCTGCTCGCCGGCCGACAACCGTGCGTACAACGGCACGATCTCCGTGTGCGGACGGTCCTGCCGGGACAGCGCCTCGGTCGTGTCGCGGATCTCCCGCTCCCCGGACAGGAACACCAGGATGTCGCCCGGACCCTCGGCGAACAGCTCGTCCACCGCGTCGCTGATCGCCTGCGTCTGGTCCCGCTCCGGCGACCGCGCCCGGCCCTCGGAGCGGGCGCCACCACCCGCGTTTCTGGCCGGGCCACCACTTCGGTCGCCGCTTCGGTGGCCGCCTGGGCCGTCGCCCGGGCCGCCGCCGTCCGGGTCGCTGTCCGCGTCGCCGTCCGGGTCGTCCTCCGGGGCATAGTCGGGGAGCAGCGGGCGGTAACGGACCTCGACCGGGTAGGTCCGTCCGGAGACCTCGATGACCGGGGCGCCGCCGAAGTGGGCGGAGAAGCGGTCCGTCTCGATCGTCGCCGACGTGATGATGACCTTCAGGTCCGGACGGCGCGGCAGCAGCGAGCGCAGATAGCCGAGAATGAAGTCGATGTTGAGGCTGCGCTCGTGCGCCTCGTCGATGATGAGCGTGTCGTAGCGACGCAGGGCACGGTCCGAGGAGATCTCGGCGAGCAGGATGCCGTCCGTCATCAGTTTGACGAGGGTCTCGTCGTGCACCTGGTCGGTGAACCGCGTCTGGAAACCCACGACCCCACCGCCGGTGGACGGTGCCGCCGTACCGAGTTCCTCGGCGATCCGGTCGGCCACCGTACGCGCGGCGATCCGGCGTGGCTGGGTGTGCCCGATCATGCCGAGCACGCCGCGGCCGAGCTCCAGGCAGATCTTCGGGATCTGCGTGGTCTTCCCCGATCCGGTCTCCCCGGCCACGATGACCACCTGATGGTCACGGATCGCGGCCAGGATCTCGTCCCGGCGCTGCGTCACCGGAAGAGCCTCGGGGTAACTGATCGTCGGCACCCGCTGCCGGCGCCGCTCCACCCGGGCGGCCGCCCGTTCCACATCGGCCGCGATCGTGGCCAGCACCCGCTGACGGGACACCGCGTCCCGCGTCCGCCGGCTGTCCGCGAGGCGCCGCCCCAGCCGGTGCGCGTCCCGCGGCGCCAACCGCGCCAACCGCGCCGTCAACTCCGCCACCCGCACCGCTGGCTGCGGCTCCACCGGCGGCGCGTCCGGCGCACCGTCGTCCGGCGCACCGTCGTCCGGCGCACCGTCGTCCGGCGCACCGTCGTCCGGCGCACCGTCGTCCGGTGTCCGTGCGTCCGGTGTCCGCGGGTTGCGGGACTGCGCACGCCGAGTCCGCGCCGGCCGGTTCCGCGGTTGCTCCGTGCGGGCTTCCCGGGCGTGCGGCCCGCGCGTCGTCTGCGCGTCATGCGACCGGGGGTCGTGGGGCGGGGCATCCGCGGCCCGCGGATCGGACGGTTCTGGCCCCGCCGCCGCGGTTGCTGCCGAGCCGCTGGATGGGGGACCGGACGGCGAAGCATTCACGGACGGTCCCTCCTCACGTCATCAAGCCTAGGGCATCACGGGCACCAACCGTCCCACCGCACGGCCTGCCCACCCCCAGATGCCGAGCCGTCCAGCCGCCGCGTCCGGCAGGCGTCGGCCAGGCCGGCCAGGCTTCGGGCCTCGGCCTGGGCCCGACCAACCCTCGGCAGCCGACCGTGGCCTGGGGGTTGGCCGCCACCGGTCACGAACCGCTGGCCGTTTCCGACCGCCAGCGGTCCGTGACTGGATGTGGGACGCGGATGGGAGCGGTACGCGGGACGGGCGGGAAGTTGTCCCGGGCCCGGGCCCGTCGGCACGACCGGCTGCGGTCGGGTTGTAACCTTCGAGAGGATTTCCGGGTGGAAACCCCGACGCGATTCTGGCGGAAGGTGACGAGACGGCCACGCATGTGGGGGGCTCGGGCTCCCTCGGGGGAAAGTCGGGCGGTCGAGCCGTCCGCCGGGTTCGATGACCGGCGCGGCCACTGACGGGCTGGTCGGTGCTGCGGGCGAGTGGGCTGGCGTCCATCGCCCCGACGGTGGGGTGGCCGGTTCGGGTGCTGCCCGAGGTGCGGCCGGCGGCAGCGGTGGCGCTGATGCTGATGCTGGCGGCCGGGGTGGGGGGCGTGGCGTCGGCGTGGGTGGTGGCGTCGGGATGACCGAGTCGGCGTTCGGTGCGGCGGCGTTGGAGCTGGGTCGGGCCTCGGAGCAGGTCGGCCGGGCGCATCGGGCGCTTGACCGGGTCATGACCAGCGTGCTTGTCGCGTTGCGGGCCGTGGCGCTCGCACTCACCGTGTTCTACCTGGTCGTCTGGGACTGGTACTGGGATCATCCGCTGGCGGCGGGTGTGCTCTGCTGCACCGCGGTGTGGCACGTCGTCTTCTGCCTGGCGGGGTTGCGGTGGGGGGTCGGGCGGGTCCTGGCGGCGGTGGGCGTCGCCCTCGCGCTGCCGTTGGGTATCGCCGCGGGAGTTCTGCTCCCCGGCGATTCGGTCGGGGACAGCGGGAACTTCGTGTTCCTCGCGGTCGTCAACGCCGCCGTCACGGCAGTCTGGGCCTTTCCGCGCAGGATCGCCGCCGCGGCGGTGCTGGGGCTCGCCGCCGGTGCGCTGGTGGGGGGCTGGGGTCACAGCCCGCAGGTCATCGCGCAGCTGGCGTTGCTGGTCGTCGCGCCGGGGCTGCTGGGGATGTCGATCGGCCGCCTACGCCAGATCGCGCGGACAGCCGATCGACGTTGGGCGAACGTCGTGGCCCGCCATCGCGGGGAGGCGGTGGTGCTCGCGGTCGCCCGGGACCGCCGTGAACGCGAGCGTGTCATTCACGACACGGTGCTCAACACCCTGACCGGCCTGGCCTGGGGCGGCGGTCGGGATGTGGCGCTGGCCCAGCGCCGTTGCGAGCAGAGCCTCGTCGCTGTGCAGGACCTGCTGGGCCCCGGCGGCGACGGCGGTCCCGCCCTGGCCGAACGTCTCGCCGAAGTCGTCGCCGAAGCGGTCGGACGGGGCATGGTCGTCGAGTTCGTCGACGGACCGCCTCACGGCCCCGCGACGTCCGGTGACGCTGGCGGCAACGATCGTGGTGGTGCGCAGGTGGGCGGTGAGCCGCCGGGTGTGGTCGTCGCGGCGTTCGCCGGGGCGATCCGGGAGGCGCTGGCGAACGTCGAGCGGCACGCCGGGTCAAGGGACGCGTGGGTGGTTCTGGACGGCGGTCCGGACGAGATCACCGTGCGGGTGCGCGACATCGGCCGGGGGTTCGATCCTGACCTGGTCGACTCCGCGCGGCTGGGGTTGCGTCACTCCATCATCGGTCGTCTGGAGGATGTCGCCGGCACCGTGAAGATCATCTCGTCCCATGGGTATGGCACGACGGTCGAGTTGCAGTGGCGCACACCGCGCATCGTCTCCGACCATGACGCCGGTGGCGGCCCGTTGCGAGACGGCCTGCTCGGCGGTCGGCTGTTCAGCCGTGGGCTGCCCCGTGGTGGGCGGGCTGCTGGTGGGACGGCTGGCGGTGGGCGTCCGGCCGGGTTCGTGTCGGACCGGCGGAACGTGGCCGCGATCGCCGCCGATCTTGGGGCTGAGTACTCGGCGGGGCTGCGTCGGGCGGTGGGCAACGTCGCGGCCGCCTGGCTGGTTCTGATGCTCGCGCCGCTGGTGGGGACGCTTGGCTGGGTACGTGAGCCGCTGGTGGGTGTGGGGCTGTGGGTGGTGCTCGCCGGGGTCGTCGCGGTGGCGAGGGTACTGGTGCGTCGCCGGCCGCTGTCGGGATCCGAGACGCTGCTGCTGCTCGCGGTCGGCGGCGGGATCTGTGTGGCCGGCGTGCGCAACACCGTGGGTGCGGACGTCGTGCGCATCGCCAACTGGCCGCTGGTGGTACTGCCGCTGCTGCTCGCGTTCGTCACCGCGTCCCGTCCGGCCAGGGAGTGGACGGCGGCGCTGCTCGGCGCGGTCGTGCTCGTCACCGGGCTGGTGCTGACCCGGGACGGGAACAACCCGCTGGTGATCGCCCGGCTGGGTTCGGTCGTCTACGGTTGCTGCGCGGTGCAGATCATCACCGCGATGCTGGGGCCGCTGCTGCGCCGGACCGCCATGGACACCGCGCACATGCACGCCGCCGAGGCCGAACTCGCCGCGAGCGCCGACTCGTCGGCGATGATCCGCCGCGAGCGCCTGGCCTGGTTGCGCACCGTCGAGCGGGACGTCCTGCCGCTGCTGTCCGACGTCGCAGACGGACGGCGTGACCCCTCCACCGCCAGTGTGCGCAGCGCCAGCGCGGCCCGGGCGGCGGCGATCCGACGGATGCTCACCGGCGGCGGGCCGTCCTCGGCGCTGGCCGATCTTGATCCGGTGCTCGCGGACGCCGAGAGCGCGGGGATCAGCGTCGAGATCCAACGGTCCGGGGATCTGCGTACCGCCCCCGTGCCGGTGCGGGCGGCGCTGGCCGACCTGGTCGGCGAGGTGCTGGCGGCCGCCGCGAGCGGCCCGGCGATCGTGACGGTGATGTGGTCGCCGGCCGGTGGCAGCGTCTACGTCACCATGCCCTGGCCGGATGACCTGGCCCTGCCCGGCGCGGTCCTCGGCGCCGCCGTGGCCACCAACATCCTGTCCGGGGACGCCTCCGCACGGTCCGCGCACATGTCGGTGCCCGCGGGTGAGACGGTGGCACGGGTCGGGGTGGAGGTCGAGGTCGAGGATCGCTGGCTGAGCCTCGAACTCACCTGGCCCTGCGCCTGACCCACCGGCCCGCCGACGGGGCGGCGGTGGGCCGCCGCGAGCCCGGAGCTGGGAGCCGGCACCCCTGGGCCCGAGCCGCGGCGCTGGTCCTACGCGCGCTGGTCCTACGCGCGCTGGTCCTACAGGCTGGCGACGACCTGGCGGAGCAGGTCGGGGGTCTCGGCCGGGGTCGTGCTGTCGACGCTGAGGCGGTTGTAGACCTCCATGTACCGGTCGACCTCCTCGCGCTTGTCGAGGTAGGACGAACCGGTGAGCTGCTCGAGGTACACGACGTCGGGCAGGTCCATCTCCGGGAAACGCAGGATGGTGAAGGCACCGCCTTCGGCCGCGTGACCGCCGAAGGAGAACGGCATGACCTGCAGTGTGAGGTTCGGCAGGTCGCCGAGCTCGATCAGGTGCTCGAGCTGACCGCGCATCACCTTCGGACCGCCGATCGGCCGGTGCAGGGCCGCCTCGTCGACCACCACCCACAGGCGTGGGGGATTTGTGCGGTACAGCAGCTTCTGTCGGTTCATCCGTACACTGACTCGTCGCTCGACGACATCGCTCGGTAGCGCGTTGCCACCACCGTTGATGATGGCGCGGGCGTAGTCCTCGCTCTGGAGCAGGCCCGGAATGAACTGCACCTCGTACGTACGGATTAGCTGAGCCGACTCCTCGAGCCCGACGTACGGCTGGAACCAGTTCGGCAGGACGTCATTGAAGTTCTGCCACCAGCCGGCCGAGTTCGCTTCCCGGACGAGCGCGAGCAAAGGTGCTCGATCCGCTTCCTCCGTGACCTGATAGAAGGTCAGCAGATCGGCCACGTCGCGTTCTTTGAAGCTGACGCGGCCCAGCTCCATCCGGCTGATCTTCGACTCCGACGCCCGGATGTGGTATCCGGCCGTCTCTCGGCTGATGCCCTTCTCCTCGCGAAGTCGACGGAGCTGAGAGCCGAGCAGGATCCGACGTACCGTCGGTCCACTTCCCGGCTGAGCTGTCGTCACGGTCGGCCCCCTCGCCATCGGTCAACGCAAGAGTATGACATCTGATCTTCTTGATCCGGTTGTGTCTCTGGTTCTCATGCCTGATCGACAGTCGCTTGTTTAGCGCGGTGAGTGTTATTTGTATACTCGCTCACGGAGAGTATGTGAGATGGGTGTCCGTCCGCCGCGTCGGATGGCCCGATTGGTGTGGGCTGCCGGGCGAGATCGTGGCACGCTGTGATGCGGGACATCCGTTCTGTTTCTTTGCAGCACATGAGCGTGGGTGAGGGTGGGGCCCCGCGTGTTCACGCCACCGTGGTGACGCTGCGTTGCCCGTCGTCACCTTCCGCCTCCGTTGCTGTCCGAGATCATCTGCGCACGTCTGTCTTCGGTGTCGCGTGCCTGTCGACGCCGCGCTGGGCGACCCGATGTCTGATTGCACCTGACGTTGCGGGGCGACGGGAGCGCCCGCCGGCACGCTCGGGTAGCTCGATCCCGGTAGGTCCCGCGCCCCGATCGCCCCCGGACCGACGTCCGGGGTGGTCGGCCCAGGTCGGAGTTCTGCACGGAGATGGGCTGTTGGTCCCGGTCTGGGGGCCGCCCGGGTGGAAATGTGGGTCTGGGGCGCGTCCAGCGAGGGATCTGATCGTGCGACTACGCACCCCGTGGATTGCTGGTGGGCCCTCGTTGCTTTGGCTGTCGCGTCGAGGCCGGCCCGCCCGCTGCGCCCTGGTGCCCGCGGGTGCGGGTGCGGGTCGCGGTGCGGGCATGTCTGGTCCGAACGTCCTTGTCTCTCGTGTAGTCCCCCGTTGGTGCCGTGCGCGGCCCGAATGTGGACACCCCCCGGGCCCCTCGCACGCGTTTCCCCCAAGGTGAAGATCAATATGGGGATTTGCCGCATCTGGGGCGAATTGCAAGCTGCCCCATGGCCCGATTCTCTCACTTTACGGATTTCGTCGGCGATTCGATGCCTTGTCGGGCGTGGCCCGGCCGGGCGGCACCGAGTCGAAGGTCGGGCGGGGCTGGGGTCGGGCGGGGCTGGGGTCGGGTGGGGCTGAGTCGTCCGGGCTGGAGATCGTCCGGCGTCGGGGTGTGGTCGGCCGAGCGGGTGATGACTCGAGGGCGGCCGTCAATGATCATGACATGTGATGGTTTGCAGGGACATCGGACGACATCAGATGGCATGGCGAGCGATCGTGCACTATGTGCCCGCTCTCGGGCGTCTGCATGGGTGCGATGCTCCCCGCCGATCGCACGTGAGGTCGTCGCGCGCACACGCCTCCCGCTTGATGCACGTGCACCCGCCCGTGCTGTATCGTGAGCCGAAGTTCGTGCAGGCGCACACGCGACGAGTTCGTGGGGTTGCAGTGGGGCACCCCGTCGCAGTGGCAGGCGAAGCCGGTCCGCAGCCGCGGCGTGGCCCAGCCGAGGTGTCGTGGGCGGACCGCGTGGGGTGAGGGCTCGCTGTCGTGCGCTGCCCTGGGGCGTGGGGAGAAACGCGTGAGCAAGATCTACAGCGGCATGCCAGCGACTGCGCTCGAGCGCGTGACCTGGCAGAAGAGCCGTCGGAGCAACTCCCAGGGCAACTGCGTCGAGATGGCGAAGCTGCCTGGCGACGAGGTGGCCGTGCGTAACTCCCGTCATCCCAACGGGCCCGCGCTGGTCTATACCAGGGCCGAGATAGAGGCCCTGATACTTGGGGCCAAGGACGGCGACTTCGACAACCTCCTCCAGTAGTCCGCGCCGCCATGTCCCCGCTGACCTCGGTTGTCCCTGCCCTGCCGGCACGCCCGCACGCGGCGATGACGGCCCGCCCGGGTACCGATACGCCCTCGGTCTCGTCTTCGCCCTCGCCCTTCGGTCCGCCAGAGCCGTTGCGGCCGGACCTGTCCGTGCGACGACCACCGGCCGACCTGCGCTCGGCCGTCGCGTTCGCGTGCCTGCCTGCGTCCCGGACCGGAGACAGCATGCCCCCGCCTGCCGCAGAACGGATCTTCAACTCCGGTGACCTTCCGTCGCTCTCGCTGCCCGGAGCGGACGGACTGATCACCTGCCGGTGGCTGCGCGCGGCCGTCACCGGCACCACTACTGCCGTCACCGAGGTCGATGCCCGGGTCACCGGCGCCCCGGTCAACCTCGGCCTCGGTGACGGTGATCGCAGCGACGACCGGCGTCGCGCCCAGGTGGGCTTCGTGCTCGTCGAGCCGGCCTGGCTCGTGCGGGCCGCGGCCGAGCGCGTCCGCGCGCCGGGAATCGACGCGGTCGTGCTGCACGCGCATCCAAGCCCCCCGGGGCGCAGCGCGCTCGCCCTCGCGTTCGCCTCCCACCTGCGCAACGTCCTGCGTGGGCCGGCGACCGGTACCGACCCGTGGCTGGCCAACAACGTCGTCACCTCGGGTCTGCGTCCGGACCTGCGCGGTCTGCGCGACCTGGTCCGGGTGCCACACCTGGTGACGATCACGGACGGCACGGGCGCGGTGGCCGACACGATCGTCTGGGAGATCATGACCGGGGCCCAGTTCGACGCCTGGCTTGACGGCGCTCCACGGCCGGACCAGAAGGCCATCGAGGCGCATCTGCCCGGCCTGCTGCGGCTGCGCGGCCTGCAACGACTCGGACGCCTCGATCATCGCTTCGCCGGCGTGCTCGCGGACATGCCCGGTGGCGGTCCGCTGACGACCCGGCTGATCCACTGCTTCCCGCGGTTGGTGCTTCCGCTGGCCGCCGCCGCCTGATCGGACCGGGCCCGATCAGGCCGCGGTCGCCGGCCGCCGGCGGTGAGCCCACCCACATCGCCCTCCACCCGTCCGGGCCAGCGACGGCCCCGGCGGGCCAGTATCCGGATGGGCCGATCGGGCCGTGCCGTCGAGCCGACGGACGGCCATGGCCCGGTCAGCAGGTGCCGGCCAGGTGGTGTCAGGGTGGTGTCAGGGTGCTGGGGGAGAGCCGCTGGGGGCGCCCGAGCGGTCACCGCCGGCCCGTTGGAGCAGTGCCGATCGCCCCATGACCTGCCCGCCGACAGCACCGCGGCAAGCAGGTAGCGACATGAGTGCTTTCTGTGATCGGAGCGCGGTGATCGTCCCGTGGGGGCCTGCCGGCACCGGTCCCGTCCGGTCGGGCGGGGGCGGCCTGGCCAGCGCCGGGCTTTGTGTGTCCTTCTGTGTCCCGTCGCCCACATGGGGAACCCGCGTACGCAACGGTTGTTGTGCGGCGCGCCTTCCACCACCGGACGGTCGTTGTGGGCCTATGGTCAGGCGCACCGGAACGCCGCTTTATGGGGAGAGTCGCGGATGACCGTATCGCTCGAGGATGCCCGTCGGATCATCGCCGCCGGGGAAAGGTATGCGATTCACCTCGGCCAACCGGTTAACATCGCCGTCGTCGATCACGCCGGGATTCTGGTGGCCCACGTCCGGATGGACAACGCCCGGCTACGGACCGCCGACATCTCCGTCGACCGGGCCTGCGCGGCGCGGGCATCGGCGCTGCCCGCGGTGCCGGCGCGGCTGGTGCACCATGGCGGCGACGACGGCCCGGCGGAGTGGTCCGCCGTGGGGATCGACGCCGATCCCGGCGACGTCGACCTCGATCTGGATCGCGGCGGCGGCGCTGGCCGGGTGTTCGCCGACCACGACCGTGATCTCGATCGCGGGCAGGGTGGCCGGGGGCTCGAGGGTGGGCTGGTCCGGCATCGGCCGGCGTTCACCCGACCGATCAGTTCGGGGCTCACCGGCGCCGTTCCGCTGTGGCGCGACGGCCTGGTGGTCGGCGCGGTGGGTGTCAGCGGCGGGCCGACCCCGCACGACGAGGCGATCGCCCGTGCCGCCGCCGCCGCATACTGAGCAATCTCACAAGTTGCCCAATACATGGCAGCGCACCTGATCGGATGCATAGCGTCGGCCCGTGCCCGACATCACGGCTCGCCGCGCCGGAGTCACCCGCTCCGCGGTGCGTCGGCGGCGCCGGCCCGCCGGGCGCGGCGATCGGTGGGCCCGCGCGGCGCTGGCCTGCCTGAGCGCGGTGTCCGGGCTGGTGGCATGCACGTCCACCACTTCGGCGGTGACCCCGGCGGCGGCCTGCGCGGGTCCGGGCATCAGCCGTGACGCGATACGTCTCGGCCTGATCTACCCGGACACCGGCATCACGGCCTCCCTGTTCTCGACCTTTCGTGATGGTGTCGACGCGCGCCTGGGCGT
Source organism: Frankia sp. AgPm24 (assembly GCF_023243055.1). Classification (NCBI taxonomy): domain Bacteria; kingdom Bacillati; phylum Actinomycetota; class Actinomycetes; order Frankiales; family Frankiaceae; genus Frankia; species Frankia sp. AgPm24. The sequence continues at coordinate 15,861 of NZ_JALKFW010000147.1, forward strand.
CGCGAACGCGACCGGCGGGGTGAACGGCCGCCAGATCACCTACACCTGGCGCGACGACGCGTCGAGCCCGGCCGGTAACCAGGCCGCCGCCCACAGCCTGGTCGACAACGACGCGGTGTTCGGCCTGATCGAGTCGTCCCTGTCCGCCGGGGCCTCGGTCGACCTTCTGCACCGGGCGGGCATCCCGGTCACCGGAACCTCCCTGGACCCGGACTGGGCCGGCCACGACAACATGTTCAGCTACTCGAACCTGGTGGCCCGTGGCTCCTCGGTCACCACCTGGGGGCGGTTCGTCGCCGACCAGGGCGGTCACCGGGCGGTCCTCATCCAGTCGGCCTTCTCCCAGACGTCCATGGTGCTCGCCGACGAGATGGAACGCAGCCTGCGCGCGGCCGGCATCCCGGTCGTGGACCGCGTCGACGCGACCAGCCTGATCGCCGTGGCGGCGCTCGGGGAGAAGGTGCGGGCCAGCGGCGCCGACGTCATGATCGGCACGGTGACCGGCGCGGCGTTCGCGAGCCTGCTGCGCGCCACCCGCGGCAAACCCTCGAAGCTGCGGGTCATCCTGTCGCCGACGAACTACGACCAGGGTCTGCTCGAGCGCTACCGCGATGCCCTGCCCGACGTCTACACGTTCACCGACTACCAGCCGTTCGAGCTGGACCTGCCCGCCCACCGCCGCTTCCTGGCGGGGATGCGCGCCTACGCGCCGCAGGTCACCCCGCCCACCCAGCAGGCAGCTCTGGCCGGATGGATCTCGGCCGACATGTTCCTGCGTGGACTGGTCGCCGCCGGCCCCTGCCCGAGCCGCGCGCTGTTCCTGCGCGGCCTGCGGGCGCTGCGCGGCTACACCGCGGACGGCCTGCTGCCCGCCGCCGTCGACTTCGCCACCAGCACCGCCCAGGTGAGTCAGTGCTACACGTTCCTGCGGGTCAACCATGCCGCCACCGGCTTCGACGTGCTGCCTCCGGCGCCCCGCTGTGGGCAGACGATCACGCGATAGCGCGTTCGGGCGTGCGGTGTGAGCCGCTAGGTGGCGCTTGGCCACCCGCGTGCGCAGCGCTCGGACTAGCATCACTGGCGGCGCGACGGAAACAGCAGCGCAGCTCGGTGGTCCGGTGACGATCGCCTGTCGGTCCGGTCCGGCCCGCCGTCCGACCTCCGGATGACCTGTACCAGGAGATGCCAGTGAGTTCAACGCCCGTCAACGTCACCGTCACCGGCGCCGCCGGTCAGATCGGCTACGCGCTGCTCTTTCGCATCGCGTCAGGCCAGTTGCTGGGCGCGGACACGCCGGTGAAGCTCCGGTTGTTGGAGATCCCCCAGGCTGTCCGGGCCGCCGAGGGCACCGCCCTCGAGCTTGAGGACAGCGCGTTCCCGCTGCTCGCCGGCGTGGATGTCTTCGACGACGCCAAGGCCGCCTTCGAGGGCACCAACGTCGCCCTGCTGGTCGGGGCCCGCCCGCGGACCAAGGGTATGGAGCGCGGCGACCTGCTGTCCGCCAACGGCGGCATCTTCAAGCCGCAGGGCGAGGCGATCAACAGCGGTGCGGCCTCCGACATCCGGGTGCTCGTCGTCGGCAACCCGGCGAACACGAACGCTCTGATCGCCCAGACCCACGCGCCGGACGTCCCCGCCGAGCGGTTCACCGCGATGACCCGCCTCGACCACAACCGGGCGATCGCCCAGTTGGCGAAGAAGCTCGGGGTCGCGAACACCGAGATCAAGAAGATCACCATCTGGGGTAACCACTCGGCGAGCCAGTACCCGGACATCTTCCACGCCGAGGTCGGCGGCCGCAGCGGCGCCGAGGCGGTCAACGACCAGAAGTGGATCGAGGAGGAGTTCATCCCGCGGGTCGCCAAGCGCGGCGCCGAGATCATCGAGGTCCGCGGTGCCTCGTCGGCGGCCTCCGCCGCGTCCGCCGCGATCGACCACGTCCACACCTGGGTGAACGGCACCGCCAAGGGCGACTGGACGTCGGTGGCGCTGCCCTCCGACGGCTCCTACGGTGTTCCCGCGGGCCTGATCTCGTCGTTCCCGGTCACCGCCTCCGGCGGCTCCTTCCAGATCGTGCAGGGCCTCGAGCTCGACGCGTTCTCCCGGGCGAAGATCGACGCCTCGGTGCAGGAACTCACCGAGGAGCGGGAAGCCGTGCGCGCGCTCGGTCTGATCTGACCGACCCGCACTGATCCCCACGGAACCAGCACCACCACCAGGACCCCGGGGGCGCCGCGTCGCGGCTCTCGGGGTCCTGCTGTTCTGGCCGCGTTTCGAACCCCGAGGCCACGGAATAGACTGGATTCTGGCAGGTCACACACCGGTTCGGGGGAACTCGTGACGCAGCGGCTGACCGAGGCGGAGATCAGGGCGCTGGCCACCGTCTTCGACACCCGGCGCCTGGCCGTCCAGGTGCTGGAGGACGCCGGCCTGCGTCGCGATCAGATCCCGGTCTTCGACGGCTCGTCCCACCATTTCTGGACCGAGATCGCCCACCTGCTGCACAACGGCATCCTGCAGAACGGTCGGGACTGCCTGCTCGCGGCCGCCGCGAAGAAGTTCCCCGACATGTCCGTCTTCCAGCCCGCCCGCGGCGGCGCGCCCGGTGCGTCGCGGCACGCCAACCTCTTCCGCGTGGATGCCAGCGGCTACAGCAAGCGTGACCTGCAAGGCCAGTTGGACGTGCGGGCCGGCGTGCGGGGGATCGTCGACACCGCCCTCGACCGGGCCGGCGTCGCCGACACCGTGCTGCTGCACGAGAACGGCGGTGACGGCTGTCTGTGCGCGCTCGACGCCAACGTCTCCAGGGACCTTTTGGCCAGTGATTTCGTGCGTGAACTGCGCATCGCGCAACGCCAGTTCAACCGGGTACGCGCACCGTCGGACCAGGTGCGGTTGCGGCTGTCGCTGCACCACGGTCAGATCGTCGTCGACGGTGGGGGAGCCGCGGGCGATGCGGTGGTGGTCGTCGACCGTCTCGTGAACGCGGTGGCCGTCCGTGTCATCCTGGAGAGCTACCCGGCAGCCGATCTTGTGTTGGCACTGTCGCCGGACTTCTACCGGGACACGGTCGCCGAAGGGCTGCGCGACCTCGATCCCGCCGATTTCGCGCTGTTCCCGGCGGTGGTCGACGCCAAGTACGTCGGCGAGGCCTGGGTGACCTTGCCAGGCCACCGGGCCAATCCTCCAGTGATCACGCAGCCACCGCACCCCGTGTCCCAGCCCCAGCCCCAGGCCACACCTGAGCCTCAGGCCGTCGCCCAGTCCCAGGCTGTCGTACCGGCGTCGTCCCAGCCGCGGATGCCAGCGCCGACGCGGTCGGCCGCCGGTCGGGCGCTGCCTGCGGACGCACCGGTCGAGGACGACCCGCCGCCGTACCCGGGCCGGACGATGTCCTGAGCCGGGTGGGACCGTCACCGCGGGTTTCCTTCGCTGGCCGCGGTGGTGAGCAGCCGACACAGCCCCTGGCCGTAGCTTTCACTCCCCTCCAGACGGCTCCACTCGCGTAGCGCCGCCGTCATCGCGTGCACCTCGCCGGCTGGGGCCTCGCCGGCCCTTACCCGTTCGATCAGGCTGTGCACGCGCGTGGTCCAGGCCAGCGCCTCGTCGCCGGCGGCCTTGGCCCGGCGGCTGGCCTCGTCGATGCGGGCCCGGCGCAACATCGGACGGCCGGTCGCCGTGGAGGCCTCGGCGAGGCGGATCAGCCCGGCGGCCCGTCCGGCGTTGGAGCCGAGGTCGCCGTAGCCGTTCAGCGCCTGTCGCCACAGCTGTTCGGCGAGATCCGGATCGGCCCGCCGCTGGGTGGGCAGCAGGCTGCCGTCCCCTCGACGGCCCAGCGTCTGCGCTCCTCCGTTGGGATAGCCGGCCCAGTCACCGCGGATCAGGGCGATGTGCGCGCGGGTCGTCTCGTCGGCCTGCCCGGCGACCTCGAGGGAGTCGAGGGCCTGGTTCGCCTGGGCGGCACGGCCCATGTGGAACAGCAGATCGGCCCGCAGCACCACCCCGTAGGCGTGGGCCTGGCGCACGGGGAGGTCCGCCAGCCGGGCGACGAAGAGGTCCGCGATGACCAGCGCGTCCACCGCCTGCACCCACGCCTGGCCCGCACCCGGTCCAGGGAGATCACGGCGGGGGGCGGCATCCACCCGTGCGGTAGGCGGCGTGTTGCGCCCGCCGGGGCCGGTCCGCGGCACCGGACTCGGCTGGGAGTCCGGTGCCGCGGCCTGTGTGGGTACGCCGACACCCGAGTCGCCAGGACGGCCCCCCACGGACGGCTCCGTGTCGGCCGCGGCCGGTGGCACCAGACCCGGCTCCGCGGCGCGGGCCTGTCCGGCCATGCCCGCGCGGGCGCGTGTCAACAGGCGTGGACCGCCTCGGGCTCGCCCGCGGGCCATCATGCGGTGCAGGCCATGCGCCGCTCCATCCGGACGGGGCCGACTGACCGGGGCGGCCCAGCGAAACGCCAACGGCGCCGCGACCCCCCACGGCGGTATCGCCGACGCGACCAGCGCCGACAGGCCATCCGCCCCGGCTTCGGAACCGTGCGCACTGGTCGGGTACAGCGCGGCTCGGCTTCGCGTGGCGGCCGCCGACGACATCGCGGCCGGGGATGAAGCACCCCGTGGCAAAGCGGGCTGGGACGGAACGGGTGACGGGGCCTGGGCGGCGCTCCCTGCGGCTTCCGCCGACACCACGGGGCCGGCGACGGCCTGGCCGGCCGGGGACGGGAGAACGGGGGTCGGGCCAGCCGCGGTAGCGGACGTGAGCGCCGGGTCGGCCGAAGCCGCATCAGCCGAAGATCTCGTCGGCGGGGACACGGCCGCGAAGGACAGGGACGTCGAGGGCAGAGTTGTCGAGGACAGGGTCATCGGGGGCCGGGTCGTCGAGGGTTCGGTCGTCGAGGATGCGCTGGGGTCGGGGGAGCCGCTCCCGCGCCACCGGTGGACCGCGTCGCCTGACTCCCGCGGGGGAGGCGGGGCCGACCACAGGCGGGCTCGGGCCATCCGGATACCCGGAATCACTTCGGCGCCGAGCACGCAGATGGCCGCGGTCCGCGGGTCAAGATGATCGTTACGTTGCCGCTGGACCGCCAGCGCCGTCCACCTGGACAGCAGCGGCGTGGCCGCCGGTACGTCGCGCTGCGAGGACGGTCGCCCAGCGGGGCGGGCCGCGCCGGAATGGCGAAGGCCTGCGCCGTCGGGCGCCCAGTTGCGATCGAGCGCCAGCGCGGCGAGCCAGAGCGCCTCGTACACGGCCACATGATCAGGGTCGGCCCGGTCGTGTTCGCTGCGCCGCAGTTCGCGGAGGGCTCCCTTGGGACGGCCAGCGGCGAGTGCGGCCGCGGCCCGCACGAACTGACGCTCGGCCGCGGGCGGGAAGGGATATCGCGCGGCGACCCGGCTGGGTTCGATGCGGTGCTGTTCCAGAAGAAGAAGGGCGATCAGAAGCCGAGCGGAGGAGAGCGGCATCGGGCGGTTCCTTCACGGGACGCGGCCATGCGGGACATGGCGGGCGTGACGGGTTCGACCCCTGGGGGCCGCGGAAAATCCCTGACGACGGCCACGACGCTACCGGGCATTCCGCCTCGTGCAAATAGGTTCCAGGTGATCTGTGGAAAAGTGGGAGCAAGGCTGGATCTGCCTCTGCGAAATGGTCGTGAACAGTCGCCGAAGTGGCGAGGATAAATCAGTTGACTAATTCCTGGCCGCCCGGTCGGTGCATTTCCTAGATTGAGTCGTGTGGGATGGCGTGGTAGCGTCGGGTCAGTTCGCCGGTAAAGTCCGATCCGGCGAACTGGTGGTCGTCGATGGCAGCCACGGGAGAAAGGCCACGTGAGTTCGTCACGACCGCGGCGTCATACCGGGAAAGGTCCGCCAACCGCACGGGTGCACGCATGCTGCCCGCGCCCTGTTCCAGCAGCGCCATGGTCACACCGGTCAGGCACGGCGCGTCCGGCCAGGTGACGGTCTCGCCGGCCACGAACCCGATGTTGGTTCTCGCGCCTTCCGTGATCGTCCCGTCCGAGGTGGTCAGCAGGGCCTCGTCGAAGCCGCGGCGCAACGCGGCGCGGGCGTGTTCCAGCTGTCCGAAAGTGCCCAGGTGTTTGATACGTGGAAAGGGCCTGGTGTAAAGCACGGACATCAGCCGGCGAGGCGTCGGCGGCGCGTCGGTCGGCGGCCCGACCACGACGACGAGTGCACCCGGCCCGTCCCCGGCAGGATCAGTCGCGATGACCCGCACGGTGGCGTCCACCGGTACCGCGTCCGCCAGCGGTGACGTCGGCGCGCGGGAGGCGTACACCGCGCCGGTGACCTGGAGAAAGGATGCGAGTGCCTGGTGAATGCGGGCGCGTACCAGGTCGCCGTCCAACGGCTCGCCGTAGAGCTCACGGTGAGCCGTGTCGAGGCGCCGCAGGTGGCGCATCAGGCCGCGGCTCCCACCGCCACGCACCTGCATGACGGTGAAATGCCCATGGGAGAGCAGGGCAAGCCGCCCCCAGAGCCCGGGCGAGACCGCCCGACCGTCGACCTCTACGTACGGCGGCGCGGCGGCAACCATGCCCAGACGATAGCCACCGGCACGCCACGACTTACGCCAAGGTGCCACCGGGCGATGTAAGCCACATGCGCGTTCGCTAGCGTGCACACGTGCCCGCGAAGCAGGCGGGTGCCAAAGCCGAAGCCCGGCACCCGTCAGGCGCCTCGCCTGCCGAAACGAATGGAGTGGTCAATGTCCGACCTCGCCGTTGATCCCAGCGCCGACCCGGCCAAGCTCATCACGACGCTGGCCGCGATGTCGGAGCGGGAGGTCTCCGACCTGCTCTCGAGCCCGGGCGGAAACGACGTCCTGGACGAGATCTTCCGCCAGATGCAGGCGAACTTCCGCCCTGAGCTGGCCAAGGGCGAGAACGCGGTCGTGCGGTTCGGTCTCAGCGGCGGGTCGGGCGGTGCGACCCGCACGTACGAACTGCGCATCAGGGATGGCGAGTGCGCCCTCACGCATGAACCCTCCACCACCGCGCCCGAGGGCCGGCAGCTGACGATCACGACCGACCGGGTGCGCTTCGTCCGGGTGCTGACCGGGCAGGCCAACGGCGCCAAGCTGTTCCTCACCCGCAAGATCAAGGTGGACGGCGACATGAAGTTCGGTGGCAAGGTGATCAGCTGGTTCGGGGTTCCGACGCAGGAGAGCTGACCGGAGCCGCCTCGATCCGTCCGAGGCAGGCGCACCGTCGCACCGCTCCCGCGTTGCGTGTACGGAGAGTACTGGTCTCCCGGGGGCGCCGAGGGTGCGTCCGCTGCTCGACGGTCAGGTCCTGGATCTGCCCGCAGGAGGAGACCTGGCAGCCCGGCCCCGGGGGGCCCCCCCCGGCCGGCGGGGGCGGGGGCGCCCCCCGGGGGCGCCCCCCCGGGGGCGGCC
>NZ_JALKFW010000148.1:0-23076 GCF_023243055.1 Frankia sp. AgPm24
GGCATGGCTGTCCTCCTCCGCACCCGCGGTGCGTTCGGCCGACGGGAGGTTCCGGACTCGCCGGACACATGGCGCGGGGGCGCGGGGGGGGGGGGCCCGGGGGGGGGGGGGGGCCCCCCGCCGCCCCGGCGGGCGGCGGTGCGGCCGCGGCGGGCACCGGGCAGGTGGCGGTGCCGGCGGACTGGGTGGCCTTCACCGACACGGTGCAGAAGGTGACCTTCTCCCATCCACCGGTGTGGAAGCAGCGTCGGGACAACACCGGCATCTTCTACGGCGAACCGAGCACCACCGCAGAGTTCGGACCGGCGATGATCGGGGCCGCCCGGATCGAGGGCACCGACCAGGCGGCGGCGCTGACCCGGGTGCAGGCCGGTGAGTTCGCCGGGGTGTCCGGGCTGACCCGGGAACGATCCGGCCCGGCCACCGACTCCAACGGCCAGCCGACCCAGGAGATCGCAGGCTCCTACGACCGCGAGGGCCAGCGGGTGTCCTACCTGATGCGGACGGTGGCTGGCAACGGCGCGGTCTACGTGCTGATCGCCAGGGTGTCCACCGACGCGTCGGCCAGCCTCAACACGCTGATGGGCGCCCTGCGTACCTCGTTCGCTCCGGCCGCCTGACCCACCGCCGCGCGGCCGGCTGGCCGGGTCGGGTGGATCAGAGCCGCGGCCCGGCCCGGGCTGACCGGGCCGGGGCGAGCAGGTTCCAGATCACACCGGCCGTGGCGAACGTGCCCTCGCCGGTGCGCGGCGGCCAACCATGGCCCATCGTCGGCATCAGGTACTCCACGACCCGGGCCGACGTCGAGCACGGGGCCTCCCGCCGGATCACCGGTCCGCCCGCCCCGGAACTGGTCGCCGGCGCCGTGCCCGTCGCACCTGCCGTGCCATCTCCGCCGACGGAGACGGACAGGCCGTCCGGTATCGCGGCCTGTGAGCTGCGCAGGGGCACTCCGTACCCGTCGGTCAGGATGGTGTCACCGGGGGCGTCGGGCTGGGCGCAGCCGTCCGCGGCCCGCATCGGCGCCAGGCTCTGCTCGACCGGGGTGATGGCCGTGTTCAGCACCGGCGACCACAGCGTGCCCGCGTAGGGAACGTGCTGGTCGGCACCGCCGTGGATGACGACGAGGGTCAGTGGCGCGGCTGGCTGGCACCGGGTGACCTGCCGGCTGGCCGAGACGACCGCGATGCCGGCGATCTCGTCGCCGTGCTCGCAGGCGTACCGGTAGGCGAGCATGCCGCCGTTGGACAGACCCACCAGGCTGACCCGGCCGCGGTCGATCGGATAGTTCTCGCTGATGTGCGCGATCAGGGCCCGCAGGTAGCCGACATCGTCGATGTTGCGGGCGGAGGCGACATCACAGCAGGTGCCGGCGTTCCAGGCCTTCCCGATGCCGTCGGGATAGACGACGGCGAGTCCGGCCGCCCGGGCCAGGCCGTCAAGATCCCAGTTCGTCTTCGGGTCGGTGCCGTCGTAGTGCAGGCTGTGCAGCGCCACGATCAGGGGATACGGCTCGGGTGTGCCGGGTGGCGGCAGCGTGATCCGCAGCGGGATGCCCCGGCCGGACCGTTCGAGGGCGTCCGGCCCGGCGGTGGCCGTGGCACCGGGTGTGGGCCCGGGGACCACATCTCCGCGCCGTGATCCACTCGCGGTGTTACAGCCCGTCATCGCAAGGAGAGCTGGGACGAGCAGTGAGAGGAGCCAGACCGCGGCGATCCGGTGGCGACGAACGGCTGGCACGCTGGTTATTGTCACCCGGCAGGTGGCCCACCGACGTTACCGGTGCCGGTGATTACTCTTCGTGTTGGAACTGCTACGTGCGAGGTCGCCTTCGGGGGCGCGGACCACATTGAGCCGTGGCCGCTCGGACGGCGGTGGGCCGCGCCGACCGGCCGGACGCACCGGCGGTGCCGGGGTGCGCTCCGCCGCGGTGCGGTACCGGTCGAACGCCTCCTGCGCACGACTCTCAAGATCGTCCACCAGGGCCAGTGACTCGCGTACCCGCCGCTCACCCGCGGGCCCCGCGGCCAACAGGTCGGACAGGCAGTTGTCCACCGCGCGCCGCGCGGCCAGCCAGCCGAGAAGCAACCGGGAACGCTCCAGATCCGAGAGCTGGTCCACCGAGATGTCCCTCCGCTCGCCACTCGTGACGTTGATGGGGCCGCTGCCGCGAAGATCGGTTACGAACGGGGCGTCAGCGGATCTCCCGAACTGTGCCGGACAACCGGGTCAGGGTGATGTGGGTGGTGCGCACCGATGGCCGACCGTCGGTGGCCCGTCCGCTTCCAGAGTGCCCCACCCGCGGGCCGGGCGCGCCGTAGTTCGCCCAACGCACATCCACAGGTGCTCCTCCATCGGGTGAACCGGGTCCGAACGGTGGGTCGCGGTGCCGGTGTCGACCGGGTGTCGTCCGAGCGCGGCCCGCGCCGGCTAGCCTCGGGTCGCATGACGGTGTCGGTCTGCTGGCTTCGGCGCGACCTGCGCCTGTACGACAACCCGGCGCTGTGCGCCGCCGCCGCCGCTGGTGACGAGGTCCTGGTTCTGTTCGTGCTGGACGACCGGCTGCGGCGCCCGGCCGGCGCGGTCCGCCTCGCCTACCTCTACCGCTGCCTGCGGGAGCTCGACGAGCGCCTGTCCGCACGGCTGTGCGTACGGGTCGGTGACCCGGCGCGGGTCGTCCCGGAGGTGGCGCGGGCGGTCGATGCCACCCAGGTGCACATCGGTGCCGACCACGGCCCTTATGGGCGACGTCGGGATGCCGCCGTGCGCCAGGCACTGACGTCCGAGGGTCGGGAACTGGTCGCCACCGGCTCGCCCTACGCGGTCGCGCCGGGACGGCTGCACACCGCCGCCGGCACCCCGTTCCGGGTCTTCACCCCCTTCTACCGCGCCTGGACCGCCCACGGCTGGCGGGCACCCATCGCCGAGCCCGCCGGGGTCCGCTGGGCCACCCTGACCGGTGCGGCCATCCCGGCCGATCCTGATCTTGGCGACGTCCGGCTGCCCCCCGCCGGGGAGAGTGCCGCCCGTGCCCGCCTCGACGACTTCCTGGGCGGTCCGCTCGCCGGCTACGCCAAGCGCCGGGACATCCCGGACGGAGACACCACCTCCCGCCTCTCGCCCGCCCTGAAATACGGCTGCCTGCACCCACGTACCGTTCTCGCGGCCCTGGCCGACGTCGCCGACGGTGGCGCGGACCCCGCCGCCGGGGACGCGGAGAAGTTCCGCTCGGAGCTGGCCTGGCGGGAGTTCTACGCCGACGTTCTGGCGGCGAATCCGGATTCGGCCCGAGCGGACCTCACCGACGCGCTCGCGGCGATGTCCTACGAACCGCCGGGCCGGACGTTCGAGGCGTGGAAATGGGGTGAGACCGGCTTTCCGATCGTCGACGCCGGAATGCGCCAACTGCTCGCCGAAGGATGGCTGCCCAACCGCGTCCGCATGATCGAGGCGTCCTTCGTCTGCAAGGACCTGCACGTGCACTGGACGCACGGGGCGCGCTGGTTTCTCGAACGACTCGTCGACGGCGACCTGGCCTCCAACCATCACGGCTGGCAGTGGACCGCCGGCACCGGCACCGACGCGGCACCGTATTTCCGGGTCTTCAATCCCGTCGCCCAGGGCCGCACCTACGACCCCGACGGAACCTACGTCCGCCGCTGGATTCCGCAGCTGCGCGACGTCCCGAAGACGAAGGTGCACGAGCCGTGGACGCTGCCGGCCGGGCCACCCGCCGGCTATCCCGCGCCCATCGTCGACCACGCCGCCGAACGACGTGACGCCCTGGCCCGTTACGAAGCCGCCCGCGCCGCCCGCTCCTGACCCCGTCGAGTCGGTGGTGGCGCGACCGTCCGGGTCCGCGGCGCACGGGCCGCCACCGTCCTCCGGGCCGCCACCGTCCTCCGGGCCGCCTACGTGTCGGCAATCCGACAGATGAATTTTCTCGTCTGAAGGACCCGGACCGTGGTGATTGGCGACCCTTGTACCCGGGCAGGAGGTACGGGGGCAGGATCTCCCGCTCCAGCCCGGCGGAGAAGTGACGGGCTCCGCCGGAGGTGGTCGCGCCCGCGTGAGGTGCGGAGGGCAGCTCACGCGGGCGCGCCACGCCTCCCCCATGCCTTCCGGCGTCCAGCCTCTGGCGGCCAGGCTTCGGCCGCCGACGTTCGGCGGTGGGCGTTCGGCGGTGGGCGTTCGGCGCGCGGGATCAGACGGTGATGTCCACGGGCGTGCCGAGGGGGACCGTCTGGGCCAGGCGGGTGATGGCGTCGTTGTTCATGCGGATGCAGCCGTGGCTGACGTCCTTGCCGATCAGCCTGGGCTCGTTGGTGCCGTGGATGCCGATGACCGGCTCGTGGCCGTCGAAGGAGGTCATCGACGTCGAGAAGCCGTTGAGGCCGAAGGCGTACGGACCGTAGGCGCCCTTGGGGTTGCGGGGCTGGAGGAGTTCCATCAGGTAGAAACGTCCGCCGGGGGTCGGGGTGTCCGTGGTGCCGATCGCCACCGGTTCCTCGGCGATGGGGGCACCGTCCTTGAGCACCTTCAGCGAGTGCCGGCCGCGGGACACCACGATGCGGTACGGCGTCTCGGACGCGGTCACCTGGTCGGCCTGGACCCATCCGGTGCTTCCGTTGGGTGCGACCGGCAGCATCACCTGCCACCAGCCAGGCAGCTTCGCCTGGACCAGGAAGACCCGTTTCACCCCGTTCTGGTTGGGGCTCGCGAGTGTCGAGGACGGCTGGGTGTCGGTCGGCGCGCTGTAGAGGTCCACGCTGGCCCCGGACGCGGTCACCACCGTGCTGCGTCCCTGGCCGATGCCGGCGATGGCGGCGAGCTGGCTGCGCACCTGCGGCGAGAGGTTGGTGGGCGCGGCCTGGCCGCCGTCGTCACCACTGCCCCCACAGCCGGTCAGCCCACCGAGCCCGACCAGCAGGCTCGCGGTGAGCACGGTGGTCCGCACGACGCCGAGCCGCAGCCGCGACCCGGCGACCTCACCCGGGCCGGCGGCGTGGGCCGAGGCCGGTCGCCGGGCCAGTCCCAGCCTCATGATCATCCCGTGTAGTAGGGCTCGGCCTGGACGGCGACCGCCGCCGCCGGTGCCGCTGCCGGCAACGCCACCGGTGCCGCGATCGCGGGGATCGTGGTGGGGGTCACCCCGGCGCAGTTCGACACGCCGATCGTCGGAATGGCGACCAGCAGCTCCTTGGTCTCGGCGTCCCAGGGGGAGCCGATGACCGCGATGGCCTTGGACGGCAGCGGCACGGTCTGCTGCGGGCCGATGTCCAGGATGCCGCCGCCGAGGCTGGTGTCGAACCAGCCGAATCCGAAGCTCTTGTCCGAGGTGTTACGCAGTTGCCAGGAGGGTTCCGCCCCGGTGCAGGTGAACGTCAGCACCAGCGGGTTGATGTCGATGTCCTCGACACCGTTGATTTCCTTGTCGAACGGCACCCGGAAGGGCAGCAGGTCGAGGAATCGGTCGAGGCCCTCGTTGCCGGTGGACGGCTTACCGGTGGCCGACACCTCGATACCCGGTGACACGCTCGGCACCGGCAGGCCACTCGGCGTCGCCTCGGCACTGGCCGAAGCCGTGGCGGTGGCGCCCGGGAGGAGCCCCGCCCCGAGGGGCGTCGCGGAGGCGTCCGGGGAGGCGGTCGTCGTGGCGTCCGCACCCGGCGTGCTGGTGGGCGTGGGAGCTGGGGCGATGCCCGTGGCCGGGGTCGCCGTCGCGGTCGCCGTCGCGGTGGGCGTCGACCCCGGTTCGCCCGGGTTGGTCGGGGCGGCCGAGGCGGCCGGAGCCGCCAGCATGATCGCTGCCATGCCGAGGAAGCCGGCCGTCATGGCCCGCATTCCGGTGCTGCGCATGAATCTGTCTCCTCGACATGGACCTGCGGAAAAGCTGATCGGAGAGAAGGTAGCAACCTCCCGGCCATCCGTATACCTCCGGGTCTGGCGTAGCGCGACCGTTGGGGGAGGGAAGCACCTTTTCGCGGTTATCCCACCGTCAACGGACGATGTCCGCCGCGGTGATGTGTGCACTTCTGGATGGTCCGTGGTGGCCGGATGACCTGCCGTATTCGGACCATCCGTGGTCGTGGCACGGCCGGTCGATCCGCCGGATCGATCCGGCGGGCCGCGGCCGGTGCGACCGGGTCGGGACCGGGGCCGGGCCGGGCCGGGGCCGGGGTGCGGCCGAGCGCGGTCGGCTCGATGGTGGTGGCTGGCCGTCGATCTCAGGGTGCGAGGCGCTCCACGATCCAGCGTTCCGCGCCGCCCGCGAGGGGGTCGGTCGCAGCGGTGCCCGTGGCGTCGGCTCGGTCGGTGGTGATCCGGCGGAAGCGCAGCCGGTCGTGCAGGCGGTTGGACCGTCCCTGCCAGAACTCGACGGTTTCCGGCACGAGGCGCAGCCCGCCCCAGAACGGGGGCGTCGGCACGGGTGTGCCGGGTGGCCACCGGGCGGCGAGGTGTGCGGCTCGCTCGTCGAGGATCGTCCGGGATGTGATGGTCTCGGACTGGTGGCTTGCCCAGGCGCCTAGCTGCGATCCTCTGGGCCGTGCGGCGAAATACCGTTCGGTCTCCGCCCGGCTGACCCGTTCGATCGACCCGACGACCACGACCTGTCGTCCCATGGCATGCCATGGAAGCACCAGGGAGCCGTACGGGTTCTCCGCGCTTTCCTGGCCTTTGCGGGACGTGTAGTTCGTGTACAGCACGAGGCCCCGGTGGTCGAAGGCCTTGATGAGCACCGTGCGTGGGGGGGGGGGGGGCCCCCCCCCCCCCGGGGGGGGCCCCCCCGGGGGGGGGGGGGGGGGGGCCCCCCGCCCCGAGGCGGTGGCCAACACGGCGGCGTTGGCCTCGGTGAGCCCGCCGGGAGCGGACGTGCCGGGAGCGGACGTGTCGGTGGTGGTGGCGGCGACGGCGTCCGCGAACCACCTGGCGAACTGCTCCACCCAGGTCGGCGCGAGCTGCTCGGCCTCGAACCCGTCCGCTTCGTAGGACCGGCGTAGCACCGAGGGATCCGGTGGCGGGACGGCGTCGTGCGGTGAGGAGCTGGACATTCCTGGGATCGTGCCAGCCCGGGCCGTCCAGGCGTGGCCAGGGCGCGGCCGTGGTCGAACGGGCGTGTCCGGACTGTCGCGGTTCAGGCCAGGGCGCTCAGGATGTTCGCGACGCCGCGGTCCCAGTCGGTGGTGAGATCCGTGCAGGGACGGCCGCCGATCCGGGCCGGGACATCACTGCCGGACAACACGGCCGGCAGGAATGCGATGCCGCGCGAGTCGAGTTCGCTGGTGAGTGCCGGGAGGAATTCCTGGGCGACCCAGGGCGCGTGAATGCCAAGGGTCGAATGGCCGAGCACGAAGAAGTCCGCGGTGGCCGCGGCATCGTTGAGGAACATGGGCACGGTGTCGCCGATGCGCACCTCCCAGCGGTCGAGGTGCACCGCGTGGCCCACGGCGTTGACCGCGCGACCCAGCCGGGTGGCGCTGGCGACGTCCGCCGCCCGATGACTGATGAACACGACCGCCATGATCTCCCCGTGACTTCTGTGCCTGCGGTGTCGATATGACCACCCGGCATCCGCTCGTGGTGCACCCACCCGCCGGCCGTGCTGCCGACCATGGGTGCGGACGGCCGCCGCCGGGAGCGCGCCGCCCGCAGGGCGCCGGCGCCCACGGTCCGTGGCCCGTGGTGCCACCGGACACCCCGCGGCTCGGGTTCGTCCGATGGCGCGACCCGTTCGGCCGGCATCCCGAATGTCCGCTCTGGTGGGACATTTGTCCGCCCATCGTGCCCATGAACTGCGGATATGTCGGATGGGTGAAGATGCTGGGTTCGACCGTAGCGTGTGCTGATCCAACCTGGCGACCCATCCTCGGCTTCGCGCGGCAGGTTGATGCAAAGAAGTAGCGAAATAGCATAAATAGGCGCAATGGAAATCACGCAAAGTAAGATCAAGATCTCGTGGTGCGAGGGGAAGGTGGAGGTCCGGGGCGGCTCGGCAACGGTGCCGCCGGCCGCCCGGTCGCCGGCCGCGGCGGCCGCGCTCTGGCGCGTCCGGGTGGCGCCGGGCAGGATCGGATGGAGCGGGACCGACGGGACACACATTCGAGACAGAAGCGGAGATCCGGACTCGATGGCCGAGAAGACGAGCGATTTCAAGCCGGGTCTGGAAGGCGTCATCGCCTTCGAGACGGAGATCGCCGAGCCCGACAAGGAAGGCAGCGCGCTGCGCTACCGCGGTGTCGACATCGAGGATCTTGTCGGCAAGGTGGACTACGGCCACGTGTGGGGCCTGCTGGTGGACGGTTCCTTCGAGCCCGGCCTCCCGCCGGCCGAGCCGTTCCCAGTGCCGGTGCACTCGGGTGACATACGGGTGGACGTCCAGAGCGCACTGGCGATGCTCGCACCGTACTGGGGCTTCGGGCCGCTGATCGACATCTCCGCGGCGCAGGCCCGTGAGGACCTGGCCCGGTCGTCGGTCGTGGCGCTGTCGTTCGTCGCGCAGTCCGCCCGCGGGCTCGGGCAGCCGGCCGTGCCGCAGCGGGAGGTCGACCGCGCGCGGACCATAACGGAACGGTTCATGATCCGCTGGCGGGGCGAGCCGAACCCGAAGCACGTCCAGGCGATCGACGCCTACTGGGTGTCCGCCGCGGAGCACGGCATGAACGCGTCCACCTTCACCGCCCGCGTCGTCGCCTCCACCGGGGCGGACGCCTCCGCCGCGCTGTCGGCCGCGGTCGGCGCGCTGTCCGGTCCGCTGCACGGCGGTGCGCCGTCCCGGGTCCTCGCGATGCTGGACGAGGTCGAGCGCACCGGCGACCCGCTGGGCTACGTCCGTCGCGCCCTGGACCGCAGGGAGCGGCTGATGGGCTTCGGTCACCGGGTCTACCGCGCGGAGGACCCGCGTGCCCGCGTGCTGCGCCGCACCGCCCGTGACCTCGGCTCCACCCGCTACGAGGTGGCCGAGGCGCTGGAGGCCGCCGCGATCGAGGAGCTGACCAACCGTTTCCCCGACCGTCCGCTGCGCACGAACGTGGAGTTCTGGTCGGCCGTCGTGCTCGACTTCGCCGAGGTCCCCGCGCACATGTTCACCTCCATGTTCACCTGCGCCCGCACCGCCGGCTGGAGCGCGCACATCCTCGAGCAGCAGCGCACCGGCCGCCTCATCCGCCCGTCGGCGCGCTACGTCGGCCCGGCGCCGCGCCCGCTCGGTGACGTCCACCCGGCCGCCAACCGTGGCTGACCTGCTACCCCCGGCGTCCGCCCCTGCCGCCAGCACCGCCCCTGCCGCCGCCACCAGCATCACGCTGCCGGCGCGGCTGCTGCCGGCGGACGGACGGTTCGGGTGTGGGCCGTCGAAGATCCGCCCGGAGGCGGTGGCGGCGCTGGCGGCCAGCGGCTCGACCTATCTGGGCACCTCGCACCGCCAGCGGCCGGTGCGCGGCCTGGTCGCCCGGGTACGGGCCGGCCTCGCCGACCTGTTCACGCTGCCGGAGGGCTACGAGGTCGTCCTCGGCGTGGGCGGCGCCACCGCCTTCTGGGACGCGGCCGCCTTCAACCTGGTCCGCACCCGCTCGCAGCATCTGGTGTTCGGTGAGTTCGGCGGCAAGTTCGCGGAGACGACCGAGGGCGCGCCGTTCCTGGCCGACCCGTCCGTCGTGTCCTCGGCGCCCGGCACCTTCTGCGACTGGGCACCCGCGGCCGGCATCGACGTCTACGCCACCCCGCACAACGAGACCTCCACCGGTGTCGCTCGCCCGGTGCGTCGCCCGAGCGGAACCGACGCGGGTGCGCTGCACCTGGTCGACGCGACCTCCGGGGCCGGCGGTCTGCCGGTCGACGCCAGCGAGGCCGACGTCTACTACTTCGCCCCGCAGAAGTCCTTCGCCTGCGACGGCGGCCTGTGGACGGCCCTGTTCTCCCCGGCCGCACTCGAGCGCCTCGCCGAGATCGCCGCGACCGACCGCTGGATCCCGCCGTTTCTCGACCTGAGCACGGCCCGCGACAACAGCGCCAA
The DNA here is from genome assembly GCF_023243055.1 of Frankia sp. AgPm24. Taxonomy (NCBI): domain Bacteria; kingdom Bacillati; phylum Actinomycetota; class Actinomycetes; order Frankiales; family Frankiaceae; genus Frankia; species Frankia sp. AgPm24. Next base: position 10,013 of record NZ_JALKFW010000148.1, read on the forward strand.
GGACCAGACCTACAACACCCCCGCGGTGGCCACGCTGTTCCTGTTCGCCGACCAGATCGAGTGGATGCTCGCCCAGGGCGGCCTCGACTGGTGCGTGCGGCGCACCGCCGAGTCCTCGTCGATCCTCTACACCTGGGCCGACCGGACCCCCTACACCGCGCCGTTCGTCGCCGACCCCGCGCACCGCTCCCAGGTCGTCGTCACCGTCGACTTCGACGGGGTGGACGCCGCCGCCGTCGCCGCGGTGCTGCGCGCCAACGGCATCGTGGACGTCGAGCCCTACCGCAAACTGGGCCGCAACCAGCTGCGCGTCGCCTGCTTCCCCGCCGTCGACCCCGCCGACATCGAACTGCTCACCGCCGCCATCGACCACATCGTCGAACGCCTGTAGGTCAGGTCACCTCCTCTGGAGAGGGAGAGACGGCGAAGCGTGGTCGCTGGGCACGGTGGACAGCCGGGCTGAGCGACCACGCTTCGAGGGTTGCCTCGGAAGGCGACAGGGCGGATGGGGAGAACTAGCGCAGGGGGCGCTCCGGGGCTGCCTGGGCGGCCTGGGCCGCGATGGGGTCGATGTTGGAGTCCTCGACCGACTTGCGCTCGTCCATCGGGGTGTAGGGACGCTGGTCGTAGCCGACGTAGAGCTGGCGCGGGCGGGCGATCTTCTGCTCGGGGTCGAGCAGGCCCTCCTCCCACTGGGCGAGCCAGCCGGGCATCCGTCCGATGGCGAACAGCACCGGGAACATCTCCACGGGGAAGCCCATGGCCTGGTAGATGATGCCGGTGTAGAAGTCGACGTTCGGGTAGAGCTTGCGGGAGACGAAGTACTCGTCCGACAGCGCGATCCGCTCGAGCTCCATGGCGAGGTCCAGCAGCGGGTTCGTGCCGGTGACCTTGAAGACCTCGTCGGCGACCTGGCGGATCACCCGGGCACGCGGGTCGTAGTTCTTGTAGACCCGGTGACCGAAGCCCATGAGCTTCTTCTTGCCGTCCTTCACCTGGGCGATGAAGGCGGGGATGTTCTCCACCGAGCCGATCTCGGCGAGCATCCGCAGGACCTGCTCGTTCGCCCCGCCGTGCAGCGGGCCGTAGAGCGCCGAGATGGCGGCCGCCGCCGCGGAGAACGGGTCGGCCTGGGAGCTGCCGACGGCGCGCATCGCGTTCGCCGAACAGTTCTGCTCGTGGTCGGCGTGCAGGATGAACAGCACGTCGAGGGCGTGCTCGAGGTTCGGGTCCGGCTCGTAGCGGGGCTCGGTGGCCTTCCACATCATGTTGAGGAAGTTGCCGGCGTAGGACAGGTCGTTGTCCGGGTAGGCGTACGGGAAACCGACCGAGTGCCGGTAGGAGTACGCCGCCAGCGTCGTGATCTTGGCGATCAGACGGACGATCTGCAGTCGACGCAGGCCCGGGTCGTCAATCCGCTTGGCGTCCGGGTAGAAGGTCGACAGCGCCCCGACCGTGGAGACGAGCATGCCCATGGGGTGGGCGTCATGGTGGAAGCCGTCGGTGAACTTCTTGATCGACTCATGCACCAGGGTGTGGTGCGTGATCTCGTCTTCCCAGGTCGACAGCTCGTCGGCCGAGGGCAGCTCGCCGGCCAACAGCAGGTACGCGACCTCGAGGAAGCTGCTCTTCTCAGCAAGCTCCTGGATCGGGTAGCCGCGGTACCGCAGAATGCCGGCGTCGCCGTCGATGAAGGTGATGGCGCTACGGCAGCTCGCCGTGTTGGTGAACGCCGGGTCGTATGCCATCAACCCGAAGTCGTCGTCGCTCGTCTTGATCGAGCGGAACGCACTCGCGCGTACCGTACCGTCCGTGACCGGAATCTCGTAGATCTTACCGGTGCGGTTGTCGGTGACGGTCAGGGTGCTGACCTGCTCGGACACGCCGGGCTCCTCTCGCGGTGGCGATGCCGTGTTGTACGGCCCTGGCCCCAGCCGGGGCGCGCATCCGGGTACGGAGCGCTCACGCCGGTTCGCTGGCTCACATGGTTGTTCCAAGTCTGGCCGCTGACGCCGGCACATGCGCGAGATCGGTGAGCCTCATCCCACGTGTGCTGCACCACCTCGGTCGCGGCGGCACGTGTCACGCCGTCTGCGATGCGGCGGGACACGAAGTGTGACAGATCGACGACGTTCGGACGCCGTCCGTTACCTACCCGATGGGGGAGGCGGCATCCGTCCTTTCGGCGGCCAGATGCGCTCCATCCCGACCGCCGGGGCCGAAACCACCGGATCCGGCGCCGCCCTGCCCGCCCGAACCGCCCGGACCGCCGAATCCACCGGAGCCGGAGCCGGGGCCGGAGCCGCTTGCTCCGGCGGCGCGTAGCCAGGCCAGGACGGCCAGCACCCGGCGGTTGTCGTCGGAGGAGGCGGGCATGCCGAGTTTCGTGAAGACGCCGGCGATGTGGTTCTCGACGGTCTTGGGGGCCAGGTGCAGCCGGGCGCCGATGCCCTGGTTGGACCGTCCCTCGGCCATATGGGCGAGGACCGTGCGCTCCCGGGGGGTGAGACGGGCGAGTTCGTCGGCATGCCGGCGGTGCGCGAGCAGGCCGGCGACGATCTCCTCGTCGAGGACGAGACGCCCCCCGGCGACCCGGCGCAGCGCGTCCAGCAGGGCGCCGACGTCGTCCACCCGGTCCTTGAGGAGGTAGCCCAGGCCGCCGGAGGAGTCACCGAGCAGCCGCAACGCGTACGGAACCTCGGCGTAGGTGGACAGCACCAGCACGGCGATGCCACGGTGGCGGGCCCGGATGCGCTCCGCGGCGACCAGACCCTCGTCGGTGTAGGTCGGCGGCATCCGGATGTCCACGATGACCACGTCGGGCTGGCTGCGGGCAAGCCCGTCGATCAGTTCGTCCGCGGTGGCCGCCTGGGTGGCCACGTCGACCCCCGAGGTGGTCAGCAGGATCGCCAGACCCTCCCGGAACAGTGTCGAGTCGTCCGCGATCGCTACCCGCACGCTTTTCTCCCCCTGTTGGTGCCGGACGAACTGTGGTTTCCGGACCGGGCGCCTCCGGGCACCCGTGAGACGTTCAGCATGGGATGTTCGCCGTCAGCCGAGTGCCACCACCGGACGGACTGGCGATCACCAGCGCACCACCGAGGGCCCGGACCCGGTCCGCGAGGCCGGCCAGGCCGCCGTTGTCCACCTCGACGGCGCCACCCTTGCCGTCGTCGGCGACGTCGATCTGGACCTCCGCGCCGAGGTTACGTACCGTAACCATTGCCCGGGTCGCCCCCGCGTGCTTGACGGTGTTCGTGAGCGCCTCACAGATCGTGTAGTAGGCGCCCGTCTCCAGGACGGCGTCGAAGCGGTCCGCGGTGACGTCCAGTTCGACCTCCACGGGCAGGGCGGCCGTGACGACCTCCAGGGCCGGTCGCAGCCCACCCTGGCTGAGCACGGCGGGATGGATGCCCCGGGCCAGGCTGCGCAGATCGGCCAGGGCGTATCGCAGGTCCTCGCGGGCGGCTTCGATAGCGGAGATCGTATCGGGATCGGTCGCCTTCGTCCGGGCGAGTCCGAGCCTGGTGGCCAGGGCCAGCAGGCGTTGCTGGGCACCGTCATGCAGGTCCCGCTCCAGCCGTTTGCGCTCGTGCAGGCTGGCCTCCACCAGCCGGGCCCGGGAGGCATGGACGGCCTTGAGCTGGGCGGCGACGATCGTGTGCAGTCGGGCGTTCTCCAGCGCCAGCGCGCTGGCCTGCACGGCCGCGGTGACCAGGTCACTGTTGCGGCGCATGGCGGGCGCGGCCGTGATCACCGCGAGTGGTGCGCCCGCCGACGTCCAGACCTTCATGATCAGATCGGCCGCGTCGGCGGGGGGCGGCGTGCGGGTCAGACCGTCCGCGTCGGAGTGCTGTTTCTGCTCGGGCATCCAGACCAGGATGTCGGCCGAGTCGTCGTGCAGGGCGGTGCGCAGTGCCGTGCGGACCGCCCGGACGGTCGGTGGGCTGGGCAGCGTCGCGAGCAGTTGGGCGATCCGGGCACGGACGAACACCCGGCGCAGCACCGCGGTCGCGAACGCCACCGGGATCGTCAGCAGGAGGAGTGACACGGCGGTGAACTCGGGTCCGATGGTCGCGCTGTTCGGGCTGTTCGCGACGATGTTGACGGCGGCCGCCAGCAGGAAGGCGACCAGGACCGCGAGCGCCACCGGTTGGAAGATCCGCCGGTCGAGCTCCGAGTACTGGCGCAGCCGATCCCGGACGACCAGCAGGAACAGGCCCGCGAGCAGCAGTGTCAGCCCGTCCAGAACCCCGACGATGACGTTGTGGGTGCCGTGGTCGATCGGCGATCCGTACCACCACAGATCCGCGCCGGGTGGGTAGCCGAACCACTGGGGTCGGGAGATGCCGATGAGCACGAGGTTCGCCACCGGCACGACCAGCACGGCGGCGGCCAGCAGCGCGCGTTCGCGGTTGTCGCGCAGCCGCCCGGTCGGATAGCGCAGCACACCCCAGCCGACGCAGATCCAGAAATGGGAGTAGGCGAACGACGACACCAACGCCGAGGGTCCGTCCACCCAGGCCGCCGTCCAGGACAGTGCCCACAGCGCACCGCCGAGCGCGAGCGCACCGGTCACGCTGCCCAGTGACTCCTCGCCGTTGAGCATGATGGCGGTGAGGATGAAGGCGAGGGTGACGGCGACGTTGGCGGTGGCGGCGAACGGGCTGTCCTGGAAGGCCGGCCATTCACAGGCGACGGCGAACGCCGTTGTGCCGGATCCGCCGAAGGCCAGACACCACGGCCGGTGTTTGGCGGCGCAGGCGGCCAGGCGGCTGGGCAGGCGGGGATGGGGCACGTCAACCAACGTTATGTAGCCGGGATATCACTGGGCAAGGGTCGCACACCGATTGCCGCGGACAGGCGGATGACCCTGTCTCCTTTCGCGGGAAAACCCCTCGCGGGAAAACCCCCGGTGAACAAGAGTGGCTGCCCCGAAGCGGCTGGCCGCCGCCCGGGTGGAACCTTGGCAGGGGATCGGCACCGACGGTGATCGCACTCGTTCGACGCGTGCCGGTCCCCTCGGGGCTGGCCGCCGCCGGGGGGCGGCCAGCCCCGGCCCGGAAACTCCGCTCCGGATGGGCCCGCACCGATCGCGGCCCATCTTCGGGGGTGGCCGCGGGTGAACATCCAAGGCCGAGTACCGTCGGACAATGGAGACCGGGACGGCGCGTGACGCCGAACTCGCGTCGGCGCTGCGGCTGTCGGTGATGAGGCTGTCCCGACGGATGCGCCAGGAGCGATCCAGTCGGCTCACCCCCACCCAGACGTCCGCTCTCGCGTCGCTGGAACGGCACGGGCCGATGACACTGGGAGAGATCGCGGCGCACGAGCGAGTGCAGCCGCCGTCGATGACCCGGGTGATCGCGCATCTGGCCATCGAGGGCTTCGTCGAACGCCGTCCACATCCCACCGATGGCCGGCAGGTGATCGTCGAGGTCACCGAACGCGGCCGGGATCTGCTCGCCGACGACCGGCGCCGCCGGGACGAGTGGCTCACGGCCCGCCTGGGCCAGCTCTCCAGCGAGGATCTGGCCGCGCTGAACCAGGCCGCGTCCATCCTCGACGCCATCGCCAGCATCTGAGTCCGAGGCGCACCGCGCCGCCACGTCCGGCGGCCCACCGCACCGGCCGGCACGGGCCCGCCGTCCGCCCACCATCGGCGCCATCGGCGCTACCGGCCGGGTGGGCGGGCTGGGTTCACAGCTCGACCCAGCCGCCGCGCTGATGTGAGGTGCTGGCCGCGGCGAGCAGCCGGTTCGCGGCCAGCAGGTCGTGGAAGGTGGCCCCGCGCACGAGCCGTGGGTCCTCGAGCTCGGTGGCCCGCACGACATCGCAGGTCGCCTCCCGCAGACCGGGCCGGTGCGTGGTCGCCGCCGGCAGGACCAGCTCCTGGACACCGCGCTCGTCCTGGTGGCGCACCTGACGGCCCTGCACGACCAGCCGGCCCCGCTGCCCGCACACCGTGATGGTGGCGGTGTCGAGAGCTCCGTTCATCCGCTCGTTGACCAGGACGGTGGCGCCGCTGGCGGTGAGCAGGGCCAGGGTCACCGGCGCGTCGGGAGCCAACGCGCTGGCCGGCATCGCCGTGCGGTCGGCACAGACCGCGAGGATCTCGCCGCACCACCGGGTCGCGAGATCCACCATCTCGACCCGCCCGCCCGGCCCGGTCGGCGCGCCGACGACGGTCACCTGGGTCAACCGCCCGAGCGAGGCCACCGTGGCGGCGACGTGCGTCGCGGTCGGCCAGGCCCGTCCGTCCAGGGCGACGACATGGGCGAGGTCGGCCTCCTCGGCGAGGTCTGCGACGGCCCGCAGCACCTCGTCCGCGGGGCTGGCCGGCCCGGCGAGCAGCACGTGCAGGCCGGCCTCGGCCGCCCAGGCCAGGGACTCCAGCGGTTCCGGCGCGAGCAGCCCGACCACGTCGACACCCGCGTCCCGCAGCACACCCGTGGTGGTGCTCTGCGATCCGTCGGTGACCAGCGCCATGGCCAGCGGGAGGTCCGGCTGGCCGCGGCGGGCCGTGCGCCGCGACTCCCGCCAGCCCACGGCGAGGGCCGGGTCGCGCGGTGGTATCAGCTCCGGCAGCGTCGTCACGCTCCGATAGTGCCCGCCGAACCGCCTACGGGACCACCCACTACCCGATGGCCAGGTCGATCGGGCGGTACCGGTAGCCCACCCGGCGCACCGTCTCGATGCGGTAGCGGTGCTCCGGGCCCAGCTTGCGCCGCAGCCGCGTCACCAGGACGTCGACGGTGCGCGCGTCCGGCGCCGACTGGTCGTCCGGCCGGTGTCCCCAGACGGAGGCCAGCAGCGCCTGACGGCTGTGCGCCGTCCCGGGGTGGCGCAGGAAGAAGTCCAGGACCTCGAACTCCAGGTAGGTCAGGGACAGGACCCGACCGTCCACGGTCGCCAGCCACGCGCCGCGGTCGGTCCACACGCCCTGGCGAGGCGGCGCCGGCAGCTGCGGCACCGGTCGGATCGGCGGCACCGAGCGCAGCGCCTGCGTCGGACGCAGCGCCTGCGGAGCCCGGGCGGGCGCGACACCAGCGCCGACACCAGCGCCGACACCGCCGGCGGTGCGGGACTGGACCGCCATGCGGGACACCGGCTGGCGGTGCACTGTGGTCGTGGTGTCGGCCGGACGGGGCGGGGCGGCCGTCGTGAGACGGGGGGCGCGGTAGGGCAACGTGGTGCTCTGCGCAGGCATCGCTGGCCTTTCGGTCAGTGGCAGGTTCCGGTCACCGAATTCGGACGATCACGGGCCGGGCGGTCGTTGGGCCGGGCCGGGCTGACCCCGTTCACTCCCTGGCCCTCGTCACCCCCGTCCGTGTCCTGGCCGGCCGTGTCACCTCGGATGCCGCGACTCTCCGGGTGACAGGGCCTGGGATCGTCCGCCCGCGGCCGCGGGAGCGATCTGGAACGTCGGCGTGGGACCGGTGCGACGAGGCCGACGGTTCAGAGCGCTGCGGGGCGGGACGACCGGCACGTCAGGACGTGATCGGACGGGTGTGTGTCGGCGGGAGGTGCTCGGCGGGTGGGACGGACCAGCACGGTCGGGAGTGGCGGCCGGGCGCGTGCGGGCGTCGGCCGGAATGCACGTCGGCGGTCGACGGACGGCTCCGGGTCGCGATCGTGACGGAGCCGGAATGCGAAGGCCGGCGGCGAATCAGCCAGCCGGACAGGCGGCCGAGGCGACACGGAGCAGATCGATATAGCTCCGGGTGACCAGCATCAGCCTCTTCAACACAAGAGCAACGGAAACACACCTTGTCGATCGACGCCAGGGAGAATCGATGTGACGTAATTCACATGGTGTTCGCTGGTGGGTTGTGATCGCCGCAAAACGGTCGGGTAGCGTCGCCCACGTGAGCCTGTCCGACGGCAGCGATCCGGCCGCCAGTAACTCTTCTGCACCCATCCTGACCTCGGACGATGCCTCCTCGCCGCACACCGGTGTGCCCGGCGAGGAGGCCGGCACCGACTCGCCGGCCGGCGAGGTTCCGCTTGAACCGCTGCCCTACGACGGCGTCGCCTCGGTGGCCGTCGGCACCGTGCTGTGGGCGATCGCCTCCGTCGTCGGGCTGGTCCTTCTCGATGATCTGCGTACCGACGGTCACCTGTGGTGGCTGGCGACGGCGCTGTGCGGCTGCGGCCTGGGGCTGCTGGGGCTGTGGGTCGTCATCCGGCGTCGTAACCGGCTGCGTGCGGTGGCGTCGGGTCAGGCCTCGTCGAGGTCGTCCTCCGCCGCCCGGTAGTCCGCGCCGGCCGGGTCACGCAGCTGCGCGGCGAGGGCGTGGCGCCGGTCCCACTGGCCGCCGCGCCAGGCCAGCGCCCGGGCCAGGGCGTCCGGGCCGGCCTGCTCGTCCACGTGGATCTCGCCGCCGATCCCACCGAGCACCCGCCACGGTGCCTCGACCAGGTGGCCGGACAGGTCTGTGACGAGCAGCGGACGGTGCACCCGGTAGGGGGTCGCGTCCGGCGTCCAGGCCGGCTCACCGTCACCCTCGACAAGAGGGCCGTCGGCCTGCTCGGCGATGACCTGGGAGGCCAGCGGCACCCCGAGCACATGCGCGGCCTCGGCCGCCCGGTCCAGCGGGAGACGCAGCGCGCCCTGGCCGGCGAGCAGACCCAGCAGGTCCGGCGCGTCCACGACGACGGCCTGGTCACCGGGCAGCACACCCCACGGGGTGCGCACCGTCAGCGGAGGGTCGAACCGCTCCGGACCGGCGGTGCGTTCGGGGGCGGCCAGCATCCGCGCGACGGCGTCGACCGCGGCCATGTACAGCAGGCGGGCTGCCGGCCAGGGCACGTCCCGGTCGACGTCGCCGAGCCGGTCGAGCAGATCCATCACCGCGCCCAGATCACCGAGGACGTCCTCGAGGGTCTGACGGGCACCGAGATGACACAGGAACTCGTCATCGACGCCCGGCATCGGCCCCGCCGGCGCGAACAGCCCGCCGAGCAGCGGGTCGGCACTGGGCAGCAGCAGCTCACGGGGTGGCAGCGCGGCGCCACCGAGCACCGGCAGGACGGCATGACGGGCCAGCCACCAGCGGGTGTACGAAGGCTCCGGGGCGAACACGACCTCACGCAGCGGCGGCTGGGCGAGCTGGGCGAGCGCCTCGGGCCAGGCCGCGTCGTCGACGAGCTCGAGGTCCCGCACGGCCGCGAAGACACCGATCATCGCCGGTGCGGGCGGCCCACCGGCCGGTGCGCGACGCAGGTTGCCGGACGCGGCCAGGGCGACACCGGCCACACCATGGTCACCGTCCGCGACGTCGTCGACCCAGGTGTCGCTGTCGTCGAGGTCGAGCAGGATCTGCTCGTCGGCGTCGAGCGGCAGGTCGTAGGCGCGCAGGACACCGAACGAGTGCAGCACTCCGACCCGTTCCAGCACGTCCGTAGACCAGGCCGCGCCGACGCTCGGTGCGAGGGTGGAGAACGGCGCGTCCTGCGCCAGCACCTGGTCCAACGGCCCGTCACCGACCAACAGCTCACCGGCCGGTGCGAACTCGCCGTCGTCCACGGTGGGCAGCAGCAGGTCGGCGAGCCAGTCGAGCCCGGCCGACCCCTCCACGCCGGCGTCGCGGACCAGGGCGAGCACCGCCGCGGCCAGCGCCAGCAGATCGTCAGGATGATCGTCTGGCTCGGCATCGAGGACGGCCTCCCGCACGGCCGGGTCCCGCAGCACCCCGGTCGGTGTTCCCTCGACGGCCCCCAGCGTGCGCAGCGCGTCACGGGCCGCCGCGGCGCAGGCGTCCGGATGGACCACCCGCAGCGGCAGACCGGACCGGATGAGCGCGACGACGTCAAGATCCGCGGTGGGCAGCAGCGTCCCCCGGGGCCCGGTGACCATCCGCGTACCCAGTTCGGTGGCCGCGGCGAGCTCCTCGCCGAACGGGGACGTCCGCTTCGAGCGCCCGCCGTCGCCCTGATCGTCGGTGGGAAGCTCCGCCAGCGGGACCGGCAGGGCTCCCAGCGCGTCCCGGTCGGGCGCGGCGACCAGCAGCGGATACAGCCGTCCCCACCACTGCGCCGGCCGCGACAGACCGGTGAGCAGCTCGACGAGGGCGGCACTGGTGACCCGGCGCACGCCCAGCAGGTCCAGCGCCGTCCGCCACCGCCGGGACGCGTAGACCGCCGGCAACAGCCCAGGTACCGCGAGGCCCGAACCGTCCGGGTCAGAGCCGTCCGGGTCCGCGCCATCGGCGGGTTCGGTGAGCAGGGCGGTGACCGCCTCGGTGGCGGGGCCCAGGTCGCCCACCTGGCAGTCCCGGCCGAGCCGGGCGCCGGGGAACAGGGCCGCGTCCGGCAGCAGCCGCAGCAGGGCCTCCCGCAGCCGGCCGTCCACCTCGCCCTGCGGCAGACCGGTGGGGACGAGGGCCAGCGCGGCCAGCGGATCAGGCGCGGGGAAGGCGTCCTCGGTCACGGCCGTGCCCGCGGTGCCGGTGGTGCTGGTGGTGTCGGTGGTGTCGGTGGTGCCGAGGTGGATGGCCAGCGCGACCGTGGCGGCGGCGAGTTCGTCGGTCAGACGGTCGCGCAGCGGCCCGGCGATCGTGTGCCGGCGGGACGGGTCGAGTGGCAGTTCGACGCTGGCCAGCACCGGCAGGGACAGCGCCTCGTCGGTGGGCTGCGGCGCGCGCAGCACCCGCGGCACCCCGGTCGGCCAGCCGTGATCAGGCACCATGACCCGGGCGGTGAACCCGGTCCGGCCACGCTCCTCGATCGGCCGATCGGCGAGCAGACGCGCCGGTATGGTTCCCCGCCGCACGATCCCTCGCCAGCGTTCACCGTTGAGATCGGCGATCTCGACCTGCTCGGTTCCCAGCTCGGGGGCTGCCTCGGCGTCCTGGCCGCGCCGGGCGGTGGGACCGCCGCGCAGCCAGCGACAGCCGAGTGTCCGCACGTCACCGTCGATGTCGATAATGATCTCGCTGGGACCGCCGAGCACCAGCGGCAGCGTCGGGTCGAGTCCGAGCAGCAGGTCACGCGCGAGGGCGGCGGCCGCGTCATCACGCAACGGCAGGCGCACGACGGTGTCGTAACCGTCCGCCGGCGGTGCGGCGGTGATCGCGAAGGGGAGCCGCAGGATCGGCACGGCGCCCTCGCGGCGCGCCAACTCCGCCGCGAGCCCGACACCGACACCGCCCGCTCCGGTGCCGCCGTCCAATCCGGCTCCGCTATTCGTAGCGTCGCCATTTGTTTTGTCGCCGGACGATACGTTGCCGCGCGTCGCCACTTCCTCGATCACGCGCGCCTTCGACCAGGCGACCCCGGCCGCGGTCGGCCACGGAGCAGTCCCGGTCGGGTCCGGCCCGGCGTCGCCACGGGAGACGATCGACGGCTCGTCCGTGACGGCGAGGACGGCCGCGAAGCCGGCCCCGAACCGTCCGATCGCCACGGACGGCGCGTCCCGCTTGGTGGAGGCGCGCAACGTGGACAGCGCCTCGACGCCAGCCGCGGACAACGCGATCCCGGTGTTGGCGACCTCCAGCAACCCGCCTGGCCCAGCCCCGGGGACGGCGCTTGGACCCGCCCCGGCCCGGGCGGTCGTCAGCCGCAGGTGGACCCGCGCCGGCACGCCGGCCTCGGTGGCCGCGTCCAGGGCGTTCTGGAGGAGCTCGACGACGAGCCGGTCGCGGTAGGCGCCGAGGGCGGCGTCCTCCTCGGCGTTGGCGTCCTCGCGGAACCGGGCTGGCGAGGCCGCCCAGGCGTCCAGCACCCGGCGTCGGATCGCATCGGTGTCGTACCTGTCGGTGGTGGCGCCTGTGGCGGTCGGTGACACGTCCCCATCCTCGTCTCTGTCGCCCCCGGGCCGCGTCGCCGGGCCGGCGGGCAGACTGTGGTGCGCGACCCACGGGTGGTTCGCGGCCCGCCATGGACGTCCGGCGTCGCCGTGTTGGGCCGGGTCGACGACGGATCGGGTCGGTGCTCGACGCGCCTGGTGATCAGACGCGTCTGGTGATCAGTGGGGTGGAACGGCGATGGCGACAGGAACCAGTGCGCGTGGGGGCCGCCGGGGTGAGTTCGTGCCCACGGCCGAGCTCGTCGACGCGGTGGCGGCCCAGTGGTCGGCGCTCGCGGCGGCCGTCGACGGGCTGCCCGACGACGCGTTCGGCGCGGCGGGCGCGCTACCCGGCTGGACGGTCGGTGACCTGGTGGCGCGGGCGACCAGCTCGGTCCACGCGCTGACGGAGAGCCTGCGCACGGATGCCTCCACACCGGATGCCTCCACACCGGATGCCTCCGCGACGGACGCCTCCGCGACGAGCGCCTCCGCGACGAGCGCCTCCCCATCGACCGAGCCCGCTGGACGGCCGACGTCCGCGATCGAGTGGCTGGTCGCCCTGAGCCAGGCGGGGACATGGGCCACCGAGCCCGGCCCGGCCAGCTCGGGAAGTACAGCGGGCACCGGCGCCCCGGGTGGTGCGGGCGGCCCGGCTGGTGTGGGTGGTGCTGCTGGTGTGGGGGAGTCGACGGCCGGGGTCGAGGATCCACGGGTGGTTCGCGAGCGGTTCACGACCGCGGTGTCGGCGGCCAGAGCGGCGCTCGCCGGCCTGGCCCGACCGGACGAGTCGCTGCGGGCCGCGGCGGTCGTGGCGGTCGTGCACGGGCTGGACCTGGGGGTGGAGCCCGAACGCCCGGCGCTGCGGCTGGCGACGAGGCTGGTGGCGCGGCTGTTCGCGGCACGGGTGCCGGGGCACGCGGTGGAGCTGCGGGTCCCGCCGTTCGCCGCCGTCCAGATCGTGGCGGGACCGCGGCATACCCGCGGGACGCCGCCGAACGTGGTCGAGGCCGGCCCGGTGCCGTTCCTGCTGGTCTGCACCGGACGGCTGCGTTTCGCGGCGGCGGTCGCCGACGGCCGGATCACCGCCAGCGGGGAACGCTGCGACCTGACCCCGCACCTGCCCCTGCTGTGAGGGTGACATGTGACGGCGTTATGTGACGGGGGTAACTGGCGGCTGTCGGTCGACAAACGCGTAGCTAGTGCAGCGCCTCAGTAGTTCCTTGCCGCGAGGCATACCGATTGATCGTTACTTCTGGTAGTCGGTTAGGTGGAT
>NZ_JALKFW010000149.1:0-11264 GCF_023243055.1 Frankia sp. AgPm24
GGGGGGGGGGCCCCCCCCGGGGGGGGCCGCCGGGGGGGGGCGCGGGGGGGCGCCGCCCCCCCCCCCGGCCGGCCCCCCGGGGGCCCCCCCCCCGGGGGGGGCGCGGGCCCCACCGCCCGCAGCAGCGGGCTGAAGCAGGGGGTGGAGACCAGGGCGATACCGCCGGGGCGCAGCACCCGCAGTGTCTCGCGCAGCACCTCGCCGGGGCCGGCCTCGAAGTGCTCGCAGACCCCGGGTGAGTAGACGGCGTCGTAGGTGGCGTCCGGCACCTCGAGCGCGCGCACGTCGCCCTGCCACACCTGGATCTGCGGTGCCGCCGCCCGTAGCCGTGCCACGGTGCGGGGGGCCCAGTCGACGGCGTCGGCGGTGAAGCCGCGGGCGGCCATGGCGACGCTGAACTCCCCCGGCCCGCAGCCGGCCTCCAGTACCCGTCCGCCGGGCGGCAGGTAACGCCGCACGGCCCGGCGCAGATGCAGGGGCAGGTGCCCGCCGCGGGCCCGCCGGTAGTCGACGGGCTGGGCGTCCCACAGGTCGTCCCAGAAGGCGGCGTCGGCGTTCTGGCGGTAGAACGCCAGCCGTCCACGGTGGCGCCCAGGCTGGACGACCAGGGTGACGTGCGCGGGCACGGTGGAGGTCACGAGCTGGCCCTTCTGGTGGCGGGCGCCGGTTCGGGCGTCGGCAACGGCGGGGTGGGAAGATCGGGAACCGGCAGGTGGCCGGCGACGAGGTGGGCGCGCAGGGCCCGCCGGGCCAGCAGGGTCATCGCGCCGTAGGCGATCATGCTGCCGATCGCCGCGCCGGTCGCACCGAGCCACGGCACGAGTACCGGGTAGGTCGCCACCGACAGCAGCAGGCCGGCCAGGCCCACGGCGCCGGCCGCGCGGGTGCGACCGAGCCCGGTGAGCATCCGGCATTCGATCAGGAACGGCGCCAGCAGCAGCTCCGCGACCAGCAGCAGCCGCATCGGCGTCACGGCCGCGCCGTAGCCGGCGCCGAACAGGTGCGCCAGCAGCCACGGCGCGGCGAGCGCCAGCGCGCCGGCCGCGACGCACAGCGCGCCGCACACCGTCAGGGTCACCCGGCGCAGGGTCGCGGCGGTCAACGTGCCCCGGGCGCTGCGATGGAAGATCACCTGGCCGACGGAGCCGGGTAGCAGGCGCAGCGCCTCGCAGGACGCGGAGGCGACCGAGTACACCGCCGCCGCGCTCGCTCCACCGAAGGCCGCGACGAGCAGCCGGTCGAACCGGAACGCGACGGTGGCGCCGATGTTGAGCCCGAGCGCGGGCAGTCCCTTGCTCACGAGCAGTCGCCAGGCCGTCCGGTCGCGCCGCGGACGGACCGGCAGGCCACGGCGGGCGAGTTCGACCACGCACACGACGATCTGGACGCCCCAGCAGGCGGCGAGGACGACCACGATGTGCCGCAGGCCGGGATGGCGCGGGCCGAGCAGCAGCACGGCGAACTGGGCCACGCTCGTCCCGGCGACGAACGCGGCGGACAGGCTGATCTCACCGGCGGCGTTGAGCGCGTCCAGCAGCTGCGCGGCCAGCAGGTTCGCCGCGGCCAGCAGGGCGACGGCGACAAGCAGCCAGCCGTCCACCCGGGCGCCGCCGCTGAGTCTGAGCAGCAGCAGCGAGAACAGGGTCACCAGCCCGGCGGCCAGCGGTGTGACGGCCAGGGACAGTCCCAGGTAGTGGCCGAGACCGACCCGGGGATCAGCTCGGCCGAAGTAGTGGCGGAACGCGACGTTGGTGCCGAGTCCGCCGACGAGCGCGCCGAACGCGCAGACCGTCACCAGCACGACGAGCGCCCCGCGTTCGGCCAGCGGCAGCATCCGCGCGGTGACCACGGCCTGCCCGAGGCTCGCGACGGCGGCCAGCCCCAACCATCCGGTGACGACCAGTCCCACCCGACCGATCCCCCCGGCCCCAGCACCTCGCGGCCGCGCTGGTGGGGCGATGACGTCCGCGTCCGCGACGGCGATCTCGATGCCTGGGCATGGATCCGGCGGCATCAGCGGACGGGTGGCCGCGCGCGGCGAAGACCCGGCATCCGCGGGCAGACGCTGCGCGGGCAGGCGTGGCCCGGGCAGCGCTGGTGCCGCTGGGACGGAAACCGGGCGGAGCAACGGTAGCCGGAGGGACGCGGGCCGGACCGGGGCCGGACGGGCCGAGGCCGGACGGGCGAACGGGCGGCGGGAGCGGGCGAGGGCGCGGCGGGCGGCGGCGGACTCGGCGGCGTGGATCAGGCCGAGCACGACCAGGCCCAGGAGCACCTGGAAGGGCACGGCCGCGAACGCGTTACGGACCTCGATCACCAGCGGGACCAGCAGCACCAGGCAGGCCGCCTCGGTCCCCCGCCGGGACCGACCATGGTCCATCCAGGCCACCACGAGCCCCGTGCCGAACAGGAACACGATGACCCCGGGCAGGCCGAAGTTGTAGTAGGCCTCGGCGATCGGTGACCCCCCGATCGGGCCCTCCCGATCCATGATGAGGACGTTGAACAGGCGCTCGTCGTCGAACTGGGAGGGCTGCGGCCGACCGAGTACCCGGCCGGACAGCAGCCGTTGGACCTGCCCGTAGAACGTCGAGCCGGGTGCCGGACGCTCACCCATCCCGTCCCGCCAGTCCAGTACGGCGCCGATCGGACGGATCGACGCGCCGAGTTCGGCGACCCCGTCCACCGGGCTGAACGTGATGGCCTCCAGCCGGACGGCGGCGAGTCCCGACTGGCGGATCTCCCGCAGTCCGCCGATGAAGGCGAGCAGGAGCACCGCCCCGAGCAGGACGATCACGCCGCGTACGACCACCCGCCGGCGGGCCGCGACCGCCGCCGCCGACACCGCGGGGAACATCACCTCCGAGCGCAGCCCCAGCGGCAGTGCGATCACCGCGAACAGCACGAACACCACGACGGTGGCGCGCCGCCACCGGTTCGGCCCGTCGATGACCGCCAGCACCAGACCCAGGCACAGGCCGAACAGCACGTAGGGCACCAGCGGTGAGCGCAGCGCCGTCTGCCCGACATCCTCGTAGGAGCCGAACAGCAGACCGAGCCCACCGGCTCCCAGCACGATCGCGACCAGCCCCACCGCCGAGCCCGCGACCAGCACGAACCCGGCCGGCGCCCGCAGGCTCGGCCGCGCCACCCCACCCGCCGCCACCCCATCCGCCGCCACCCCATCCGTCACGGCGGTGGCGGCGGTCGCCGCGGGCATGAGGGTCGCCGCGGGCACGGTGCCTGTGCGGGCGGCGGGACGACGGGTCGCGTCCGCGCGGGTCGCGGGGCGCAGGGTCCGCCAGAAGGTCACGGCGGCGACGCCGAGGGTGGCGGCGAGCACCCCGATGGTGGCGATCGTGAACAGCCGGCTCATCGGGTAGACCGCCAGCCAGCGGAAGTCGTACTGGGCGCGGAGTCGGTCGAACGAGGTGCCGGTGGCGTACAGCATCGCCACCCCGAAGTGGAACACCGACAGGGTGATCAGGTACACCGACGAGCAGGCCCACACTCCCCGCGGCTGGGCCCGCACGCACAGCAGCACCCCGCCGGCGACCACCAGGACGCACACCCTGGCCGCCGCGCGTTCGGGCAGCGTGACCAGCGAGGCCGACCAGGCCACGACGACGAACAGCGCCAGCCCACAGCCGACGAACGCCAGCACCGCGGCCCGCTGTGCCGCCGCCCTCGATCGCGGCGGCCGCCGGGAGCCGGCAGCTCGCGGCCGCCGGACACCGGCGGGTCGCACCGGACGCCGGGCAGCGGCGGGCCGGGGCGCACGCCGGACGGCGACGGGCCGCGGCGGGCGCCGGATGCTGGCAGGCCGGGGCGGCCGGGGGGCACGCGGCACCCCGGCTCGGATCTGGGCAGGCATCGACTAGGACCACACGGCTGTGATGTCACGCTGCCAGGAGTCCATGGTGAACGGGGAGCGGCGGACCAGCCGCATCGCCTCACGGCGCTGCTCCAGCGTCGGGGGGATGGCGGTGAGCATCTCGGCGGTGTCCGCCCACAGCACATCGGAAGCACTCAGGGGCAGTGTGGTCACACCGGGTAGCAGTCGGGCGATCTCGGTGACGCCCGGCAGGTCCGCGGACAGCACCGGCGTCCCCACCGCCAGTGCCTCGAGCACGACCGTCGGCATCCCCTCGTGCAGCGAGGTGACCAGCAGCAGCGACGAACCGGCCAGCAGGCGAGGTATCTCGCGTATCTCACCGGTGAACTCGACCTCGGCCGCGACCCCGAGCCGCTCGGCGAGCACGGTGAGTTCCGCGGTCTCCACGGGATCCTGACGCCCGACGATGCGCAGCCGCGCCGGCACCGAGCGGCCGCGCAGCGCGGCGAACACCTCGACCGCGCGGACCCGGTTCTTCAACGGGTCCGGACGGGCGATGTGCACCACGGTGACGGTGTCGGACTCCTCGATCTCGGGCTCGCCGGCCCGCCGACGGGCCGCGATCGCCACCCCGGACGGTTCCAGCTCCACGCCGTTGTAGATGATCCGGCAGCGCTCGTCCAGGCGCCATGTCTCGCGCCACAGGCCACGCATCGCCGCCTCGCTCACGGCGACGATGTCGGTGGCGCACCAGTCGAGCAGCCACCGGCAGACGGCCCGCTGCACCTGTCCGCGCAGGCTCGTCCCGTGCCGGTCGGCGCTGCTGACGAAGTACGCCACCCGGCGGCGCGCACCCCCGAGTCGGGCCAGCACCAGCACCACCCCGGAGAAGGTCGCCACGGCCGAGTGGACGACGTCCGGGCGCACCTGGCGCATCAGCCGCAGGAACCGCAGGGGGAACAGCCAGTCGACCCGGCAGTAGTGCACCTCGCTGCCCAGCTCGCGGATCTCGTCGTCGAGGGAACCGGCGGCGCCCGAGGTGACGGCGAACTCGAGGCGGAACTCGTCCGGGTCGAGCCGGCGCAGCAGGTTCAGCGCCCGCAGCTCCACCCCGGCCCGGTCCATCCGGCCGAGCACCTCCAGCACACGCACCGGCCCTCGCGGCTGGGGCTCCGACTCCGGCTCCGATCCCGACTCCGGTTCGGCGTCCTCCCGCGGATCGGCCGGGAGCACCGTCTCGGAGGTCATCGGTCCTTCTCCGTAGCCCTCGTCCGAGCCGCCGGGACGGCCCCGGATGCGCGGTTCGCACGTGCCGGTGCCGCTGCTCCGACGGTGGACCCGGCGGGGGCGGTCGTCGGGGGGCGGGTCCTGGCGTTCGGCCGGGGAGTGGGACGGGGGGTGGGACGGGGGGTGGGACGGGGGCGCTCCGGGGCGTCCCAGGCGACGATCGCGCGGTAGAAGTCGCTGGCCCGCTCGCCCACCCGTTCGCCGTGGTACTCCTCGGCGGCCGCCCGGTTGCGGGCGGACATCTCCGCCAGCGTGTCGGGGCTCGCGAGCACCTCGGAGATGCGGATCGCCAGCCGCAGCGGGTCCTCCGCTGGGACGAGGTCCTGCCGGGCGAGCAGCTCCACCGTCCCGCCGACGGCGGTGCCGAGGACCGGCACGCCGCGGGCCAGGGCCTCGATGACCACGCGGGGCAACCCTTCGGTTCGGGACGGCAGGACGAACAGGTCCGCGTCGTCGAGCAGGGCGCGCACGCCGGCGCGGTCCAGGCTCGGGACGAACTCGACGATGCGGTCGAGGCCCTCGCGTCGCGCGGTGTCTACCAACTGGTCGTGGTGACGGCCGGCGCCGACGATGACGACGCGCAGCGAATGCCGCCAGGCGTCGAGCAGACCGACGGCCTCGAGCAGGATGTCGTGGCCCTTGTAGCGGCGCTCCTGGGAACCGATGGTCACCAGGGTCGCCGGTGCGGGTGGCCGGGGCGCCCGCGGCCGAGCGGTGGGGGTGAAGTCGTCGGGTCCCAGCCGGCCGTAGGCGTAGTGCGCCTGCGGCACGTCGGGTGCCGCCGGGTAGCGGGCCTGCAACACCTCCCGGGTGACGTAGCCGACGGCCCGGGCCGCGCCGGCCCGTCGGGCCAGCCAGCGGCGGGCCGGGCGACGCGCCCAGCGACCGAACATCCCCCCGGCGACCTCCTCCGCATCGCCGATGATCTCCATGGCGTAGGGCAGTTTCCGGCGCCGCAGCACGGCGATCAGTGTCGCGCCCACCAGCCCCGGCATCACCGCCAGATAGCGGGTGTCGACAACGTGCGGTGACCGCCCACCGGATGACGCCCCTCCCACCCGGGCCGGACGCTCGGACCTGGCCGGACGCTCGGACCTGGCGGCCTGGTCCGAACCGACCGCGCGCTGGCGGCGGGTGGGGGCGAGCAGGCCGCCCGGGCGCAGGCCGATCGACACCGCGCGACGCAGCCGGCGGCGGGTCCACAGATAGCCGAACAGACCCTGGTAGGGCGGCAGTTCCAGCACCTGTACGTGCTCGCCCGCGACCGGGAAGCCCGTCGCCGCCGCCGCGTCGGACCGCGCGGGGCTGACCCGGCCCAACACGATCACCTCGTCGAAGACACCGAGGTAGGAGGCCCAGTGGCGGTATGCCTCGCTCGGGGTGCCGGCTGTCACGACGCCGCGGGAGTCCCGGTGGAACCGTGCCTCCGTCGCGACCACAACCCGCATGGCGTTCACCCTTCGCTGGTTTTCCCCTCCAGGACGTGCACAACCTACCGCCATCGTTTGACTACATAGAGACACAGCACTCACGGAGAGTCCGGACGTGGCGGCGCGACCTCCCCCGCCTCCACCGCCTCCACCGCATCCGCGACGACGTGGCGGCTTCCCCGCCTCACACACGAACGGGCGGGTGGGGCCTGTAGCACCCACCCGCCCGGTTCGCGTTCTCGCGGTGGCGGTCCGCCGGACGTCCGACATCCGGCACCAACTGGCCGACGTCCGACGTTCCGCTACCGAGAGTTACTTCGATCGGCCCCTCAGAACGTGCTGGGGTCGATGTTGTTGCACTTGGCCGTGTCACCCACGGTCGAGCACAGCTGCGTCGCGTACGGCGCGGACAGCTGCTCGGAGATGTGCCCGTCCAGCGGTGCGGACAGCGGCGACGCCCCGGTGTCGGAGGCGTTGATCGACGCGACCCCGATCCGGATCACGGCCCCGACCGGGAGCACTCCGCCGACCTGGATCACGACCTCGATCGCCCGCACCTCCAGGCCGGAGGCCGTCTGCACCTGACGGTTGAGCACCACGTACCCGACACCGGGCAGGACCACCGCCGTGTTGGGTGCGATGTTGGCCCCGAGAGGGATTCCGGCGACCGTCAGATTGGCGAACTGCGTCCCGGTGGAACTGAGCGCGGGCGGTGAACCCGGACTCTTGATCGCGTTCGCCTGGGAGGTGATCGCACTCGCGGTGATCAGACCGCCGAGCAGGTTCACTCCCGCCACACTGAGCCTGGACGTGCCACCGGTGGGATTACCGAGCACCGCCGTCCCCGTGGCCGTGATCACCCCGGTGGTGACGATGCCCGGCAGGTTGATCCCGACCAGGTTCGAGGTGGAGGTACCCCCGTTGCAGGGCACGCTCTGCGCGACCAGCGGCCCGACCGACAGCGGTCCCGCCGCGATCAGGTTCGAGTAGGCCACCCCGGTCATGAACACCGGAGGCTTGTTCAGGAACCGCGACTGGGTGAGACCGATGATCACGTCCAGTCCGGCGTTCACACCGGCCAGGATGCGGATGTGCGCCCCGATGGTGCGGATGCCGTTGACCGCCACCGTCTGCTCGTTGAGCGTGATCGAGCCGAGCAGCGGGATCCCGATCGTCGTGTTGGGCCCGATGCTGCCCAGCGGGATCGGAATCCCGAGGACCGTCAGCGCCCCCAGGCTCACCGCGCCGGCCGTGGCCACGCCCGACCCGGTGTTGACCGCGGTCGCGGTGACCCCGAGGCCGGTCAGGCCGACCAGCCCACCGAGCAGGTTGACGCTCGCCACCGTGCTACGGGTGACGGCGACCTGGTTGTTGTTGGGCCCACTCTCCGCCGTGGTGGCGGACTGGAACGTGGGTGCGGCGCTGATGACACCGGGGATGTTGACGAGCCCCCCGTTGGTCGCCACAAGTCCTGGCTGGATGGTGCAGGAGATGCCGGTCGGGAACAGCGGCCCTGCCGTCACCACACCGCTGACCGAGGCCGACGCCCCATAGGCGTACTGCTCATAGGCCAGCGGAGCGGGGACGGCCGAGGCCGTGCCCACTCCCACGCCCACCAGGGTGGCCGCGAGGACGCCACCGGACACGACGCCGGCGGTCAGCCGACGCAGTCCCACCCGGGGGCCCGCACGGAACGAGCTTCGCATCAAATCCCTCCTTCCTGTGAGTTCGAGAACACTTTCAGCGATGACCCTAGGGAAGGAAGGTGCAATGCTGTGACTACTTGCAAGTAGATGGTTTCGTAGAGTGAGTTCCGGGCGTGTCGCCGTACGGCCGGATCAGAGCGACTCCACGGTGAGACCCACGTCTTCGCGCGGTCGCGCCTGAGCCGGCACCCACGCCCCCCCGACACCCGAATCGCCCGTCTCGCCCCCCACCGCGACACCGAGCTCGCGATCGGGGCCGAGCTCCAGTTCGTGCTCAGAACCGGGACCGGGGCCGGGGCCGGGACCGGGGCCGACGCCGGAGCCGAGGTCGAGGCCGAGGTCGAGGTCGCTGTCGAGGTCGTCGAACGGCAGACTCCGCGACCCGTCGGAGGCGTCCCCGGACGGGCCGCGGCGGCGCAGGTCGTGCGGGCCGGGCAGCCAGCGGCGGGTGTCCAGGACGAGCCGCGCGTGCCGCTCCACCAGGTCACGATCGAACGCGTCATGATCGACGAGGACGACCACCAGATCCGCCGCGGCGAGTTCGGTCGCGTTCGCCTCGACGAGGCGCACCCGGGCCGGCAACCGCGCCGGGTCGACATGCGGATCCGCGGCCCGCAGCTGCGCGCCGAGCTCGGCGAGCAGCCCCGCGATCCGGATGGACGGCGACTCCCGCGCGTCCCCGGTGTTCTTCTTGTAGGCGAGACCGAGCAGCAGCACCCGGCTGCCGGCCACCGGCTGGTGGCGGGCGTTGAGCATCTCGGTGACCCGGCGCACCACATGGTCGGGCATGTGGTCGTTGACGTCGTTGGCCAGCTCCACGAACCGGAAGCTGCGCCCCAGGCTGTGCCGCACCCGCCAGGACAGGTAGGACGGGTCGATCGGCAGGCAGTGCCCGCCGACCCCCGGCCCCGGGGTGAACCGCAGGTAGCCGAACGGCTTGGTCGACGCCGCGTCGATCGCCTCCCACACGTCCACGCCGAGTTCGTGCGCGAACATCGCCAGCTCGTTGACGAGCGCGATGTTGACGTGCCGGAAGGTGTTCTCCAGCAGCTTCGTGAGCTCGGCGGTCCGGGTCGAGGCCACCGGCACGGTCCGCTCGACCAGACTGTCGTAGAACGCGGTCACCGCCGACCGGCACCCCGGGCTCATCCCGGAGACGACCTTGGGCGTGTTCACCAGGTTCCAGGTCGGGTTGCCCGGGTCGATCCGCTCCGGGGAGTACCCGAGGTGGAAGTCCGCCCCCGGCCGCAGCCCGGACCCCTCCGCCAGCAGCGGCGCGAGCAGTTCCTCGGTCGTGCCCGGGTAGGTCGTCGACTCGAGGATCACCGTCGCCCCCCGCCGGACCAGCGGCGCCAGCCCCTGCGCGGCCTCGACGATGTACGACAGGTCGGGCGCGCCCTCCCGCAACGGCGTCGGCACGGTGATCACGGCGACATCGAACCCGTCGGCCCGCGCGTAGTCCGCCGTCGGCAGGTAGTTCCCACTGGCCAGGGCCGCCTCGAGCTGCCCGTCGGAGATGTCCTCCACATACGACCGCCCCGCCGCCAGCCGCGCCGCCCGACCCGCGTCGTTGTCCACCCCCACGACCCGCCAGCCCGCCTCGACGGCCCGCATAGCCACCGGCAGCCCGACGTATCCCTGCCCGATCACCACTAGCTTGTTCGATGCCATCCACAGAGTGTTGCTTATCAATCACATACAGCGACGTAGCCGCTTCGCCGTGTCCCCCGCCGCGTCGCGCCCCGTCCACACCCGGGTCGTGGTTACGGCGGGTACTACGGCGTCCCGATGGGGGCGTTCGCCGAGTTCGAACGGGCGTTGATCCTCAAACGCCAGCGTGAGGGCATCACCGCCGCCAAAGTCCGCGGCGTCTATACCGGCCGCCGACCCGCCCTCACCCCGCAGCAAGCCGGTGACCTGCGCGCGCGGGCCGCCGCGGGGGAGCGCAAGGCCGATCTGGCTCGCCAGTTCGGGATCAGTCGGGAAACGGTCTACGCCCACCCCAGAGATCATCCGCGCCGCCCGCGATATGCTCCCCAACCCCGACGCCAGCGTCACCTCGATCGCGAAACTCCTCGGCGTCAGCCCCGGCACCCTCTACAACCACATCCCCGACCTACGCGAACTCCGCGCCGCCGGCCGCACCCGCCACGAACTCGCCGCCGAGCCACAGGCCAGCTAGATCATCGCCGTTTGCACCTGGTGACACATTCCTTACCGGCACCCCTTACCGGCACCCCAACCGGCGGGCTTCAGGAGGCCGGCCGAGTCGTTCGAGGAGCGGATTGCGTGCGCCGGCCCCGCGGCAGGGAGAGGTCCTCGGGCCGACACCCACACCCCAACATGATCACTTTCGGTCGTGGGTGGGCGGAGAGCGGCCGGCGCGACGTCGGACCCGCCCACGTCAGTCCCCGGCGGGCAACCCGGCCAGCACCTGCATGGTCTGCTGGGTGGTGGGATGTTCCTGGCCCAGGACCCGTGTGCGCCGGGCCGCGGTGTCCACCAGCAGTGTCCGTGCCTGCTCGACCTGGCCCGCGGTGGCCAGGTCGACGGCGAGGTTGTGCGCCGAGTCCAACGTGTCCGGATGATCCGCGCCGAGGGTCCGGCGGCGGCCGTCCACCACCGTCTCCCCCAGCGCACACGCCGCGGACAGCTCCCCCACCTCCGCCAAGCGCATCGCCAGGTTGTGCGCGGAGGTCAGGGTGTCGGGGTGGTCGTCGCCGAGGATCCGCCGCTGGCGGGTGAGGGTGTCCTCGTCCAGCGCCCGCGCCCCCACATGGTCACCCAGGTCGGCCAGCCGGAGGGCGAGGTTGGACGCGGAGCCCAGGGTGTCGGGGTGGTCGTCGCCGAGGATCCGCCGCCGGCGGACCAGGGTGTCCTCGGCCAGCACCCGCGCCCCCACAAGGTCACCCAGGTCGGCCAGCCGGACGGCGAGGTTGGACGCGGAGCCCAGGGTGTCGGGGTGGTCGTCGCCGAGGATCCGCCGCCGGCGGACCAGGGTGTCCT
>NZ_JALKFW010000149.1:11364-19024 GCF_023243055.1 Frankia sp. AgPm24
CGGCCAGCACCCGCGCCCCCACAAGGTCACCCAGGTCGGCGAGGGCGACGGCGAGGGTGATGGTGATGTTCAGGGTGTGGGGGTGGTCGGGGCCGGGGTGGGTGGTCCAGCGCTGGCGGGTGGGGGTGGCCAGGGTGCGGGCGGCGCCGGCCTGCCCGGCCCGCCGCAGATACCAGCCGGTGCGCGCCAGCAGCCGGCGGAATCCGTCGGGTTCGGCGACGCCGGTCAGGGCCAGGTGGCCGGCGGCGGCGCTGACGTGGGGGGTGAGGGTGGCATAGGCAGGCCAGTCCCCCGGACTGTTCGGGTCGCCGGGGTCGGCGGTGGCGAGCAGGTCCAACACCCCGCTGACCGCGCTCGCCGTCTGGCTGAGGGTGAGGCGGGCGCGCAGCAGGGCCTGGACCAGGCGGTGTATCCGCCACCGGCCCGCGGCCGCACCCGAATCGGGTCTGGTAGCGGTAGGGGTGGGGGTGTCCGGGTCGGTGCCGGGGCTGGTGCTGCTGGTGGTGGTGGCCAGGGCGAGGCGGCGGATCGCGGCGAGCATGCCATAGGCCGTCTGCGGTTCCCCGATGACGAGCGCCCCGCGCTCGGGGTGGCTGGTGCTGGTCAGTGGGATGGGGTCGGGGGCGAGGAAGGCCAGCTGGTCGAGCAGCCGGGCAGCCTGCGGGTGCAGGGTGGCGAGCCGGTCGGCGGCCAGGGTGACGGTGCGGGTGAGTCCGGGGTGGTGCAGGGTGTCGTCGTCGAGGAGCACCGCCGGGGTGGCGGCGAGTTCGGCGAGGTAGACGCCGACGGGCATGGTGGTGTCAGCGAGGTAGGCGCCGGCCTGTTCCACGGCCAACGGCAGATCCCCCACCGCCTCCGCCACCCGCCGCACCTCGGTGTCGGTCAGAGTCGGAACATGACGGCGTAGCAGCGCGGCGGTTTCCGGCCGGGTGAACTCGCCGACCTCGACCAGGTCGACGCCGACCCGGCGGACCGCGGGGTCCCGGCTGGTCACCAGCAGCCGCCCCGAGCCCGGGGGCAGCAGACCGGCCAGGGTCTGCGGGTCGGGAATGTTGTCGTAGACCAGCAGCCAGTCCTGGCGGCGACCCAACGCCACCAGCGCCGCCCGGGCCCGCGCGGGCACATCCCCCTCGCCGACCCCCAGCGCTCCGGCAAGCTCAGCCAGGCCGGTTTCCAAACCGGTCGCGGTTTCCGCGTCGACCCACCAGACCAGATCCAGACCGGCCGCATACCGCCAGGCGTACTCCACTGCCAGCTGCGTTTTCCCGACCCCACCCATCCCCTGCAACCCCGCCACCGCCACCCGCCCGCCACCAGCCAGCCGGTCATGCAGGTCGGTGAGGAGAGGGCCGCGGCCGGTGAACAGCAGGTTCCGCGCCGGCACCGACCCCCACACCGCGGGCAGCCGGCCGGGAAACGGCACCTCCACCGCCGGGGCCTGTCCTGGTACCCCGCCGGGGAAACCGGCCGAGACCCGGTTCGGGGCGGCCAACCCGACCGCTTCGAGGAGCCGGCGTCGGGCGGTGGGCTCGTCGACGCCGTGCAGATCCCGGTAGCCGATCATGCCCAGCACCGTCGGGATCGCACAGTCGGCGACTCGTAGCGGGGTCAGTTTCCGGCCGGCCAGCGCCCCGGTCCATTCCTGGGTGCACCAGTGCGACACGAAATACGCCGGTGAGCAGACCGCGACCGTCCGCGCCGCAGCGTCCATCTGCTCGCTGATCCACACCACGAAGTTCTCCCCCGCCGGGGAGTCCCACACCTGGATCCGCACCACCTGACCCGCGGCTTCCAGCACCTCGGCGACCCACGTCGCCCACCCCTCATCCGCCCCCGTGTACGAGACGAAGAAATCCACCCCACCCGCCGGTGGTGGTGTGGTGTGGCCGGCCGTCTGATCCCCCACGCTCATAACCACCCACCCTGCCACCACCACCGCCACGAAACGTCACAAACCCGCCGCACAGCGAACAGGCCCCGGCCGCCACCCCGCTACACCCCTCCCCACGCCGACACAGACCGGCAGGAGCAGGAACAGGCGGGGGCGGCCACACCGTCGGAACCAGCCCGCGTCTCGCGGCCGCGGACCCCGCAACAGCACACCCACCTGGCATCCACCGATCCGGCCCCTGACGCGGAGTACACAGGGGTGCCGGAGACGCCGGACAGTCCGCGGATCAGAGCCGGTCAGCCATATCCGCCCGATTTTCGGCGGCTACTACGGCAACCCCTACGGGGCGCTGGCCGCGAGGTGGGATCCGGTTTGGGTGACTATGCCATCCTGTTCGGGTGACAGTCGGGGGCGATGGGCGTGCTTTCGACGTCTTCGTGTCCTGCGCACCGGACGGGGACGACTGGGGGCAGTGGATCGCCCACACCCTGGAGGAGGCCGGGCATCGGGTGCGGCTGGACAGCTGGGACGTGGTTCCGGGAATGAACCGGATCGCCTGGCTGAACGACTCCCTCCAGCATTCCCGGCACACCATCGCGGTCGTCTCCGACGGTTATCTGGAATCACCGCAGGCGTTGGCCGAATGGGGTTCGGCCTGGTCGCCGCGGATCGCCGGTGGCGAACGCCGACTGCTCGTCGCACGGGTCAGCGACCGCCCGATTCCCGGCCTGCTCGGCCAGCAGGTCCCCCTCGACCTGGTCGGACGCACCCCCCTGGCCGCCCGAGCCCTGCTCCTCACGGCCCTGAACAATCCCGAAACCACCGGAAACCCCGAATCCGCCGAATCCACCGGCGATTCCACATCCACCGGTCATCCCGAATCGGCCAGGACCATCGACCGGACAGCCCGGTTCCGCGCCGAGGTGCTGTTCCCCGGCGAGTTGCCCGCCGTCTGGAATGTGCCGCGGCCGGCGGCCCGTTTCGTCGGACGCACCCGGGAACTGGGCCACCTCGGCGAGTCGATGGCGCGCAACCGGCTGGTCGCGGTGACGGGACTCGCCGGGATCGGCAAGACCAGTCTGGCCGTCGAGTACGTCCGCCAGCAGCGGATGGATTTCGACGCCGTCTGGTGGGTGCCCGCCGGACGCGCGGACCGCGTAGGTGACCGCATCCGCGGCCTCGCCCCGGCGCTCGGTCTGCCCGCGCACGCGGACCCCTCGGCTGTGCTGGACCGGTTGGACGCCGCCGACGGACGGTGGCTGCTCATCCTCGACGACGCCGCCGACCCGGACGCACTGCCCGGCTGGCTGCGACCGTCGTCCAGCGAGGGGCGCATCCTCGTCACCTCCCGCACCGACGCCTGGGATGACGCGGGCGCCGTGCTGCCGGTCGGACCGATGCCGCGCGCCGAGTCGGTGGCGCTGCTCGCCGACCGCGTCGTCGGCCTCGACCGGAGCGACGTCGGCCGGGGTAATGCCGATCGGGGTGATGCCGGGTGGGGTGACGCCGCCGAGGTGGCGGTGGCCGAGCGGATCGCCGAACGGCTGGGGGATCATCCGCTGGCGTTGGACCAGGCCGCGCACCGACTCCGCGAGAGTCAGGCTCCTCTCGCCGTCTACCTCGCGGCGTTGGAGGCACGCCCGGCGGTCCTGCTCGGCCAGGGCGAGGTCCCCGGACGACCCGGGCTCACCGCCGCCACCCTGTGGGACGAGACCCTACGGACGTTGCACGCCGACCATCCCGCCGCCGGTGAACTGCTGCGCTACGCCGCCCACGCCGACGCGTCCGTGCCGATGCCCAGCTGGCTGCCCGCGCTCGCCCCGGAGACGATCGCCGGCGGCGACCTGCGCACGAGCGCCCGCGGCCCGTTGGAACTCGCCGACCTCGCCGCCGACCTCCAACGCGCGGGCCTCGCCCACTCCGACCGGGCCGGGGTGGGCCTGCACACCCTCGTCCGCGCGGCCGTCCGCGCCGACACCAGCCCCGAGCAGGCCGACCAGATCGTCGACTCACTGGGCCGGATGCTGCACGCGGCGCTACCCGAACGCGTCGCCGCGACCCCCGAGGCCTGGCCCGCGTGGCGCACACTGCTCCCCCACGCACTGGCCACCCTGGACGCCACCCCGCCCGCGGCCGACACCGCGCACACCGCCTGGCTCGCCGAGCACAGCGCCGCCTACCTCACCGAACAGGGCCAGCCCCACCAGGCCGAACCCCTGGCCGCCCGCGCCGTCTCCGCCCACGAACGCCTTGACGGCCCGAATCACCCCGACACCCTGGCCGCCCGCGAAACCCACCTGCGCGCCGCCCTCAACGCCGACGATCCCCGGGTCGCCGGCCCCCTCGCCGAACGCAACGCCGCCGACCGCGCCCGCGTCCTCGGCCCGGATCACCCCGACACCCTCACCAGCCGGGAAACCCTGGCCCGCACCTACCAGCGCGCCGGCTACCACGAGCACGCACACAGCCTGCTCACCCAGAACCTGGCCGACCGCACCCGTGTCCTCGGCCGCTACCACCCCGACACCCTGGAAAGCCGCCACCGCCTCGGCGCCGCTCTCTCCGACGCCGGCCGCGGCGACGCCGCTGTCCGCCTGTTACGGCCCACCATCATCGACCGCGACCGCATCCTCGGCCCCGACCATCCCCAGACCCTCGACACCCGCCACCAGCTCGCCGTCACCTACCGAGGCATGGGCGCCACCAACGACGCCCTCGCCTACGCCGAACCCACCCTGGCGGCCCGCGAACGTGTCCTCGGTCCGGATCATCCCGCCACTCTCGGCAGCCACCACAACCTCGGAGCCATCTACCTCCAGGCAGGCCGGCTCGACGACGCCACCCACGAGCTCGAGGACGCGCTTGCCGGCCGTGACCGCATTCTCGGCCCCGACCATCCAAAGTCCCTGAACAGTGCCCACACTCTCGGCCTCGCCCACCTGAAGGAAGGACGGCCGGACCGCGCTGTGCCCTTGTTCGATCGAGCGGCAACCGGACGCGACCGCATACTTGGCAGCGATCATCCAGCATCCGTCATAAGCCACACGCGTCTCGCCTCCGCTTACATCACTGATGGCAGACCAACAGAGGCAACGCCGCACCTGGAGCACATTCTGAACCGCCACGAACGCGTCCTCGGCCCGATGCACCCCCAGGCGCTCGACTCCCGAGAACGGCTGGCATCGCACTACCGTGATACCGGCCGTCCTGACGCGGCCTACCACCATCTGGAGCGGCAGCTGGTCGCCCATGCCCGAGCCGATGGCGCTGCCGACGCCCGTACGTTGCGTACCGCTGCCGACCTCGCCAAGGTATGCCGTGAAACCGGCCGTCTACCCGAGGCTGTCGATCTCGCGGAACGCGTCTACGCCACTCGTGGTGAGATCCTCGGCACGGACCATCCCGACACTAAATCCGGGCGCAGTGCGCTCGCCGACACCTATCGCCAGGCTGGACGGCACGCCGATGCGGCACCGTTGGACCGCGCCACCTTCACCGACGCCATGCGCGAACACGGCCCGTTTCACCCGGAGACCATCAGCGCCCGGAGGACTCTCGCCGAATCGGCCAACCGGCCGGCCTTGGAACAGCCGGACAGGGTCGAGCACTCACCGACTCCCGAACACCGAACCCCGCGACTCAACCTCGAATTCCCTAGCTGATGAGACCTTCGAAGAAGGCGTCAGCTCCGCCCAGATGAATCGCCCGAATCGGCGCTGTTCCCCTTGTCCTCGTCATCGAAGACACGCCCGAGCTTTCCCATCCGGTCGAACAGACGCTGCCGCGGATCGGCCTCCGCCCGGGCCTGCTCGGCCGCCCGCTCCCGCGCTTCCTGTGCCCGCGCATCCGCCCGCGCGTTCGCCTCATCTGTCTGTTGCCGCATGAGCTGCGCCAGCTCCCGCTCGTCCGACTCGAAGTCATATCGGTCTGACTCCCGGTCCGCGAAATCCTGGTCGTCACGGCTGGCCCAGGTGCGGGTGAAGGAGCCGTCCCAGTCCACGGGGCGCAGCGGTGGACGTTCACCCGGCGCCGCGTTCCAGTTCACGGGTGGCAGCGGCTCGCGTTCGGGTGGCGTCGCGTTCCAGTCCACGGGTGGCAGTGGCGGACGGTCCGTCGAGGGCGGCGCCGGCGGTTCCGCGGAACCGTGCGACGTGGACTGCGCGCTGGGCGAGTCCTCGGGCTCAGGGTCGGACGGAGCCTGCGACATGTCGATCCCTCCGCAAGACGGGCACTGCGGGTAATCCTCTCACCGTGTCCGCGTGAGGGGGGAGATCGGGCCGCTTTCGCCGCTGTTACCGGCGCGCGGTGCGGAGGCGAGCGGGGTGGGGGCGAGGACGGTGGCGATGCGCTCGGCGGCGTGGCCGTCCCACAGGGCGGGGCGGCGCGGCGGCGGGGGATGCTCGAGGGCTTCGCGGGCGGCGGCGATGACCACCGCGGGGTCCCGGCCGACAACCCGGTTCGTGCCCTCGGTGACGGTGAGTGGACGTTCGGTGGTGTCTCGCAGGGTCAGGCAGGGCACCCCGAGGACGGTGCTCTCCTCCTGGATGCCGCCGGAGTCGGTGAGCACCAGGCGGGCGCCGGCCTGCAACGCGATCGAGTCGAGGTAGCCGACCGGTCCAAGGAGGCGGATTCCCGCGGGTAGCCGGTCGGCCAGCTGCGCGGCGGTGCGCGGATGGGCCGGGAAGACCAGTGGGCAGCGGGTGGCGATCTCGCCGAGGGCGCCGAGCAGGCCGGTGAGCGTGGCCGGGTCGTCGACGTTCGCCGGCCGGTGCAGTGTGAGCAGACCGTAACCGCCGGGGCGCAGGCCAAGGTCGGCCAGGATCGGTCGGGCGAGGGCGTCCTCGCGGCGGGCCAGCAACGTGTCCACCATGACGTTGCCGACCAGATGAACCTGCTCGGACGGCACCCCCTCGCACAGCAGATGCTCCACGGCCTCGGGTGATGTCGCGAACAGGTCGTCGCACAGCCGGTCGGTGACGATCCGGTTGATCTCCTCGGGCATCGACCTGTCCCCGCTGCGCAGCCCGGCCTCGACATGCGCGGCCCGCACCCCCGCCTTCGCGGCGACCAGTGCGCAGGCCAGCGTCGAGTTCACGTCGCCGAACACGACGACGAGGTCGGGGCGCAGCCGGCCCAGCAGCGTCTCGAACAAGGTCATCACCGCGGCCGTCTGCACGGCGTGCGAGCCGGATCCCGCCGCCAGATGATGGTCGGGCGCCCGCAGATCAAGGTCGGCGAAGAACACCCCGCTCATCGCCTCGTCGTAGTGCTGCCCGGTGTGGACGAAGCTGGTGCGCATCCCCGTGCGCTCAAGCGCGTCCAGCACCGGTTTGGCCTTGACGAAGTTCGGCCGTGCCCCGGCGACCACCACAGCGTGCACGTCGGACGGATCACCAGGCCCGATACCGGGCCGCGGCCCGAAAGCGGCGCCGGGCCCGCCTCCCGACCGTGGCGCCGGCACGGAGCCGGATCCGGTCATGCCGACGCCCCACCAGCCGACGTGGCCGCGCCAGCCGAGGTGGCCGGGCTGGGCAAGGTGGCCGGGCTGGGCGGGCTCGGGCGAGGTCCGGGCAGAGGTCCTGGCCGCGGGGCGGGCGGGGGGCCGGGACGAGGCGCGGGGCTCGACGCGCGGCGCGGAGCGGCCACCGAGGTGGTCAGCAGGCCGTCATGGGTGGCGGCCTCGGACTCGAGAGCGAGGTCGTTGTCGACCATCATCGCGACCAGCTCCTCGAAGGCCACCCGCGGCTGCCACCCCAACACCTCCCGCGC